>CAJWUS010000022.1 GCA_913047525.1 uncultured Flavobacteriales bacterium
TTGAGTGTAATAATTGACAATATTACAACTCAAGCAGATGATACTATTTGCCAAAGGTCATCTAATTATACTTTAAATTTTTCCCCTATAGATGGGTATTGGAGTACTTTGCCTACTTTGCCTTTGCAACCTAGCAGTTGTAGTAACCCTACAACAATTTTTCCTTATTCTGATAATTTTGAATTGGGTTTAAGTAATTGGGTGAATGACCCACTAAATGACTTTAATTGGTCAGTAAATTCTGCTGGAACACCAACAGGAGGGACAGGACCTAATAGTGCTTTTGAGGGAGTGAATTATGTTTATACTGAAGCATCAGGTAATAATCATCCGTATAAAAGGGCTGGAATTATTAGCCCTTGTTTGAATCTCTCAGAATACAGAAATCCTATCTTGCATTTCTGGTATCATATGTATGATAACCCAGGAAATGGTTCAAATCAAGGAACTTTTTCTGTAGATATATCTACCGATAATGGACTTAATTGGACCAATGATGTTTGGTTTAGAAGTGGGAGCCAGGCTAACCAATGGTTGGAAGCCACCGTAGATCTAAGTAATTATAATACTTCAGAAGTATTGATAAGACTAAGAGTAATTACAGGGGATTCATATCAATCAGATGTTGCCGTTGATTTACTTTCTTTTTTGGGAGGACCTATAACGCCTAATGGCGTTTTCTTACCTACTGTAGCAGATTCAGGATTACATACCTTAATCTACAATATTCAAGGATGTACAGATACGGTAAACATATATGTTAAACCTATTGATGCTGGGAATGATATGGAAATCTGTCCAACACAACTCCCTTTTAATTTACAAGGAATACCTGTATCCGGGATTTGGACTGGAACTCATATTACAAACTCAAACAATGGGACATTTGACCCAGCTATAGGGTTAGGTGTGGATACTGTTACTTATTCCGTAGCTGGATGTACAGACACTGTGCTAATTTCTGTAATAGAAACCAATGTATTGTTAGATTCTCTCTTTGCTTGTAATGACGATACCCTTGTTGTACTTGATTCTATTCTAATTTCTCGCACTCCTACTAATGGAATATGGAGTGGAAACGGAATTGTTTCTACGAATTATCCTGGTGAATTTAAACCCAATCTTGTTGGATCAGGTAATCACATCATATATTACACTGCTAATTATTGTTCAGATAGTATTGTATTTTCAGTAGTACCACAAAGCATTCTTACCGATACTATGGTTTGCGCAACGTCTCCTGATTTTATTTTAAGTGCTAATCCTAGTGGTGGGCTCTGGGGTGGACAAGGAATTGTAAATAATTCTACCGGATTATTTTCTCCAATTACAGCAGGTGTCGGGATACATTATATTTTGTATGAATCTCCAATAGGATGCTTGGATACTACTACAGTTACTGTCTATAGTAATCCTGTTTTAAGTATGACTGGATTGGATAGTAATTATTGTTATTTGGATACAAATATCCAAGTTAATGTAAATCCTAGTGGAGGAGTGCTTACTGGAAATGGAATTAATAATTTAACCTTTAATCCTGCATTAGCAGGTCCGGGATATCATCTTATAACTTATTCGTTGGGTGGAGGAAGTTGCTTAGTTAGTATTGATACTATTGTTTTAATTGGTGATTCATTAACAATAAATACTTATGCTTCTGAGGATTCTATTTGTGTGGGAGATATCATAAATATAGGAGTAAATGTAAGTGGCGGGATAGGTAGTAATTATACTTTTAATTGGGATAATGGTTTAGGGAGTAGTTTCGAACATAATGTTAGTCCTATTTTAAATACCACATATAATGTAGTAATTGAAGATGGTTGTACTGAACCTGCACTCGCTACTATAGATGTCTTTGTTCATCCTTCTTTTAGTTCGAGTTTTACCACAAGTCCGAAATATTGTTATGGAGAAAATGGTTTTGCTAAAGTAAATGTGAATGGAAGTAGTAGTTATTCTTATCAGTGGAATACTGTGCCAATACAAACTGCCGATAGTATATATGATAAAGTATCAAAAAGATATATGGTTATTGTTACGGATAATGTCTCTGGTTGTAGTATTTCAGATACAATTACAATTCCTGGATATGATGATATTATTGCGAGTTTCTTTGTAAATAAAGAGGAGTGCATATCCTTACTTGATGGAACATTTCAATTTATTGATAATAGCAATATAAATGTAAATGAGATATCATCAGCAAGTTTTTGGAGTTTTGGAGATAATAGCTCTACTCCTTATTATTTTGGCACGAATCCTGAACATAATTATACTGATACTGGGAATTACCAGGTAAGTCTAATTTTAATTAACAATGGGAATTGTTCGGATACAACTTCATTGTCAGTTTGTATTTTTCCAGATAAGAAAATTTTTGTACCAAATAGTTTCACGCCAAATTTTGATAAATGCAATGATGAGTTTTTTGTAAAAGGAGTAGGGGGTTTTTATTCTTTCAATATCAAAATACATAAAAGGTGGGGAGGAGATATTGTTTTTAAATCAGATGAAATAATACTTACCGATAGTTATTCGGATGGGAACTTATGTAATATTCAACAGGAGTTGTATTCCTACTACAAAATGGGAACTTGGGATGGAAAATTAGAAAATGGGGCAGATGCACCAATGGGCGTTTATGCTTTTATAATTGAGTACCAGCAACTAGCGAATTCCTCTACAGAAAGAATTGTTGGAACTGTAACACTCATCAGATAATGCCTGTAATACTTTCTTTCGGATATGGAGAGGATATTTTGCTAATCATAAGTTTTCTAATTCTCATTCTGCTGTTTCTATTTCTATTTAAAAAGAAAATTCTTTTTCAGTTTTTAGCTAAATTGAACAAATTAATTTTACCTAGCTTATACAAAAAAGATATGAAGAAATTGAAAAAAGTGGAAATGCTAATTATTGCTTACCGCTATTGGGTAACTAAAAGTTCTCTTTAAGTTTTGATTTTGGAAGCTCTCCTGCATCACCTTTTAGTTGGTATTCTGCAAAGTAGGAGAGTACTTCCCACTTTCCTGTTTCAGATAGCGATACCATAATGATTTCTTCTGCAGATTTTGTATTGCTGTATTTGGAATTGTAGCGAACACTAATATATAATCCTTTTGGTAACCATTCCATTTCTTTTTCTATTTCAGCCAAATAGTATTTCCTAGAAATAAAACTTCCCATTTCTGGCATTAGTTCAGTACTGAAATACTCGTTCCATTCTTTAAAAGTTGTTGCATTTTGTGTTGTTTTTCCTAGCATATTCCAACATTCGATATACTTTTTATTGTTAAGTTTTTGAAGCCAACTTATTGCTACTTTTTCTGCATCTCGCATTTGTTGCCTTTGTGTTTTTTGAGAAAATCCAGCAAGCACAAATAGGGAGAATATAAGTAGTAAAAAATATCGTTTCACGTCTAAGGTTTTGATTAGCAAAACTAAAAATATAAAGGTATTTAAAGCAAATTATTGTATTCAAAAATGAGGAAATCTATTATTATTTAAAAAGAATAGAAACTAAATTAGATTAGACACCTTGTGTATCTATTTGATTATAAGATATTTATGGATTATTAAAAAATACTATCAAAATTTGGAATATTTGTTTATTTCTGATTAGTTTTATAATCACCAAAATAGGTATTAACCAAAATCAAATATATATGGCGTACCAACACAAAAATAGCAAAGGACTGACTTACTATCTACACTCACAGGAAGTAATACTAAAGTCATCAAACAAAAAGCAAAAAATATTCTTTTTTGCTAAAGATAAGCGTTCGAATGCTTGTGATAAGCCTTCAGGAAAAAAGGTAGTAGAAAACAAAAGAACAGGACTACCTTTCTTAAAAAAAGCTTAATCCGTCTTTTACTTAAGAAATTAAATAACTACAAAGAATTGGGACTTTTCTCTGGAGTAACATATTGTTGTTTTCCACCTTTTAAAAAGAAAAACAAACGATATTTATAGAATTCTAAGGTAGAAGAAGTGCTAAATCAAGCTTTTTATAAAGCAAATTCCTATTACTTAAGTTGTATTTATTAACCGTTCTAAAGAGATTATTTTTCTCTTTTTTTATAGAAAATAAATTTTTAGAGCCTCAAATTAAATCACTAGGTTAAAACTTATATAAATATCTGATCTTCTGTAAGATACATGCTTCTGAATTTATTCTAAATTTTGAGATTCTTAGCGCTTACTAGGTTAGCATTAATTTATTTTTTTTCTTCTAATCTAGAGTTATTAACAGGCCTTTTTCAAACATTTCTACAGAAATTAGTTAAGTTAAATAAATTTTTATAAATTGTACCAGAAAAATTAACCTAGTATTAACACAAAAAATTATTAACTATGGGCTATGCACACAGAAACAAAAAAGGAACAACTTACCACTTAAATTGTAAAGATGTTACTTTGAAGTCAACAGGAAGAGTACAGAGAATTTATTATTTCTCAAAAGATCAAAGATCTACTGCTTGCGATCTTCCTGATGGGAAAACGGTTGTTGAAAATGACAAAACAGGTTTACCATTCTTGAAAGGTAAGTAGGTCAACCACAACTAAAAGAAATTTAAAAGCCCTGATATCAGGGCTTTTTTTTATGTCAAAAAAACACTAAATAGAAATCTAGCATTCAGTTCTTTTACTAATAAAACAATACTACTTTTGACGCCTGAAATTTTGAATATGAAATCTATCAGGAATATAGCTATTATTGCCCATGTTGATCATGGCAAAACTACCTTAGTAGATAAGATAATTGATGAGTGCAATATATTAGATGAAAGAAAAGAACGAACAGAGTTATTATTAGATAGCAATGACTTAGAGCGTGAAAGAGGAATAACTATCCTTTCCAAAAATGTATCAGTAACTTACAAAGGCGTAAAGATTAATGTAATTGATACTCCTGGCCATGCTGATTTTGGGGGAGAAGTAGAGCGGGTACTAAAAATGGCTGATGGCGTATTACTTCTTGTGGATGCTTTTGAAGGTGCTATGCCACAAACTCGTTTTGTGTTAGGAAAAGCATTAGATCTAAGACTTAAACCAATTGTAGTTATAAATAAAGTGGATAAAGATAATTGCTCCCCAGATTTGGTTCAGGATACAGTATTTGATTTAATGTGTAATCTGGATGCTACCGAGTGTCAGCTAGATTTTGAAACTATTTTCGGATCTTCAAAGCAAGGTTGGATGAGTACCGACTGGAGAAAGCCCACTGACAATATTACTGCTTTACTTGATACTGTAATATCACAAATCCCTGAAGCACCTTATAAAGAAGGTAAGCCACAAATGCAGATCACTTCTTTGGATTATTCCAAATTTGTTGGACGAATTGCTATTGGAAGAATTTTTAAGGGGGATCTGGAACAAGGAAAAGATTACATGCTTTGTAAGGAGAATGGCGAAAAGAAGAAAGTTAGAATAAAAGAATTGTATGTATTTGAGGGTATGGGAAAGAATCAGGTAAAAACTGCCAGGAGTGGAGATATATGTTCGATAGTTGGTATTGAAGGCTTTCAAATTGGAGACACTCTTTCTGATCTAGAAGATCCCGAGGAATTACCTAGAATCTCAATTGATGAGCCAACAATGAGTATGCTTTTCACAATCAATAATTCTCCTTTCTTTGGGAAGGAAGGAAAGTTTGTTACCTCAAGACATCTAAGGGAAAGGCTATATCAGGAGTTAGAAAGAAACTTAGCGCTAAAAGTAGAAGATACAGATTCGGAAGATAAATTTAATGTCTACGGTAGGGGGATTTTACATTTATCAGTGCTAATTGAAACCATGCGTAGGGAAGGATACGAGTTGCAAGTAGGTAAACCGCAAGTTATTTTTAAAGAAATTAAAGGAAAAAGATGTGAGCCAATGGAAACCTTAGTGATTGATGTTCCAGAAGAATTTTCAGGAAAAGCTATAGAATTGGTAACCAAAAGAAAAGGAGATTTATTGATTATGGAGCCAAAAGGAGATTTGCAACATTTAGAATTTGATATCCCATCAAGAGGCTTGATAGGGCTTAGAAATAATATGCTAACTACCACAGCAGGAAATGCAGTAATGACGCACCGATTTAGAGAATACACTCCATTTAAAGGATATATTCCAGAAAGAAACAAAGGTTCCTTAATTTCAATGGAAGCTGGTGTATCAACCGCTTTTGCTATCAACCGATTGCAAGATAGAGGAAGATTCTTTATAAATCCTGGAGACACAATCTATAAAGGACAAGTTATTGGCGAGAATTCAAGAGATAATGATTTGGATGTAAATGTGATAAAAGGAAAACAATTAACCAATATGCGTAAATCGGGCTCTGATGAGGCAGTTAATATTGCTCCCAAAGTTGACTTATCATTAGAAGAATCTATGGAATACATTCAAGCAAATGAATACTTGGAGGTAACGCCTGAGAGTTTGCGAATGAGGAAGATTCCATAAGGTACAAAACTAGGTAACCTTACAAAATACTAGGTATAGATAAATTATGCATTTTGTCCTATAATTAATATTATGTTAAATAGGAAATATTAAAGAAAAGGAAGTATTCTCTCCTTTTAATTGTTTTATTTTAATTCCGCTAAAAGCTTCTTCATTTCATTGGACTTATCATAGTTACCTTTTAAAGCGTACAACTGCTTTAAGGAAATGATTGTGTTCTTATCTTCCTCATTCAAATTAAACGCATCTTCCATATAAGGTAAAGCTTTTACAAAATTATCATCAGCTTGTTTTTTCAGTGCAGTATATTTCGAGTTAGATGATGTATTACTTGCTTCATTCTTTAATTTCACGCCATAGTTAAAGTAAAGAGCACCCAAATTATAATTAGCACTAAATGAAGAAGGATTAATTTCTAATGCCGATTTGTAATCTTGTTCTGCTTTTGTAATATTCCCTTCTTGGTCGTAAATAGTTCCTCTATTAAAATACAGTAAATCATTTTCTGGATCAATCTCTATGGCTTCTCCTAGTTTCCCAATAAGTTCTGAGGTTCTGTTTAATTGTATATACATATTTATTTCCGCATTTATCAAACTCTGATCTTCCTCAAACATATCTCTTCCAAGAGATAAGTATTTCAGGGCCTTATCCATATTTTCTTCCGCAACATAAATATTGCTCATGTGAATGTAAATAGCCGGCTCATTAAAATTAATATCTATTAGCTTTTGTAATAACTCCTTTGACTTTTGGCTATCTTTCATTTTGTTAGATGCAAAAAATGAATTATACAAAATAGTTTCTTTGGTAATATTTCCTCTTTTTAGTTGATCTTCATCATCATGTGGAATAACCTCAAAAATTGCATTATACAGATTGATTGACCTTTTGTATTGCCCAGCACTATACTCTTCAATGGCCTGATTAAAGAGTTCGTAGGCACATTGCACCAATCCAGAAAGTAAATCCTCTTTGGCTGTCCATTTTTTTACAATCACCCTACCCTTATGGTCCGTTTGCATACATTTCAGATATGCCTCTGTTGCTTTTAGCACGGCATCCCTATCAAGATGAGTCTCTTTTTGTGCAATCTTCAGATAAATAGGTGCACGGTAATTCCACATTTTAGGATCGTTTGAGGTGCTCTCAGTGATATAAGCCTCATCAATATACTTTTTTGCTTCTTCCAACTTTTCTTGCCTTAGGGCAATAGAAGCATTTACTACATTGTGTTTTTGAGCAAAAGTTACAATAGAAATTGCTGCAATTAGTATTGTTAAAATTCCCTTCTTCATAATTTTAGTATTTAATTTCATTTATTTTAAAATTATATTTCATTCCATCTTTTGATGACTTAAGGTTTTCTAATTTCTCTTTAATAAGATATTTATTTCCTACAATCACAATAGCCATTTTATCTGGATGAATCTTTGCTTTAGCTATAACATCAACTTCAGATTTTGTTATAGAATTTAAGATATATGCCTGTTTATCAAGATAACTTTTATCTAAATCATAAGTTAAGATTCTATTTAAAAATCCTAGTTTCTGACCTGATGTCTCATATTTTAATGCCTCACCTCCAAGGAATGCATCTTTTGTAAATTTTAACTCTTTTTCTGTAATTCCAGTAGAGGTATATGAATTAAACTCCTTAAATATTTCTACTAAAGCACTATCTGTCGCTTCTGTTTTTACACTAGAGAACATTGCAAAAGCCCCCATCTTGTCTGATGCTGAGAAAAAAGAATTAGCTCCATAAGTCCACCCTTTATCTTCTCTAAGACTTAAAAAGAATCGACCACTCATCCCTCCTCCTAATGGATAATTCATTATTTGAGACTTAAAATGATCTCCATCAACATCATATTTATCTGCTAAATGACCCATTATAATAAATGATTGAGAAGCTCCCTCTTTATCTAATAAATAAATCTGAGTCTCATTAATAGCGGGGAAATCAAATTCAGAAGGAATCTCAACTTTCTTAGACCCCCATCTTTTAAGAAAATCTATCTTAGAGAGCAATGTATTTCTATCAATATCTCCTACTACTACTAATGAGCTAACGGAAGGAGAGTAATTATTATAATATGCTTGAATATCTGACAACTTAATCTTTTTAATTGATTTTTCAGTAGTCACTCTACCAAATGGGGTTTCACCAAACACTTGATTTCTAAAATAAGTAAATCCTAAATATTGAGCATTCTTCTTTGTTGCTTCCATTCCTTCTACGGTTTGCTTCTTTACTCTTTTAAAATCATCTTTATTAAATGCGGGTCTAAGTAATTTTTCTTCAGCTATTGCTAGTGTAGCATCTATATTCTTAGTTAATGACTCAATATACATTATAGTTCCATCTTCATCAGCAGAGAATGAAACTGAACTTCCTAATTTTTGCAGTTCAACACTAATTTCTTCAGATGTATATTTACTTGTACTTTCACTCATCATGTCTGCAGTCAATTGAGCTAAACCAGTAAATTTCTTATCGACCAATAGTCCTCCGCCATCAATTCTTAAACGCATATATACTTTAGGAAGCTCAGATGATTGAGTACCTATTATCTTAAGACCATTTTCAAAGGTTTCTTTATAGTAATCCGGTACTACAGGCGCTTTAGCTGGAGCTGCTTTAGGTTGGATATTTCTATCAAAAGAATCTTTAGGTCTATTATACTCTAAACCTACATATTGCGGATCTTCTTTTAATATCAAACTAATATTAGGGTTAACAGATATTAATGAATCTAACTTCTCTACAAAAGGACTCTTTGGCCTTACGGTACTAATAACTGCTTTTCTATTTTTGATATATTTATTAAATACTCGCATCACATCACCTCTAGTAACACTATTATATCTTTCTAGCTCAGAAGATATATTATATTTACCCCTACCCAACCATTCCCAAGACGATATCATGCTAGCCTTTGATGAGATAGAGCTCTTCATATTAATACTTTGTGATTCCATTTCTGTTTTTACCATAGCTAGATCTTCATCACTAAAACCTTTTTCTTCCCACTCTGCAATTGTATTTCTAATATCCGCTTCAATATTATTAAAATATATTCCTATATCCTCTTGCCAATCTGGAAAAGAGAGCACGGTAAAATGAAATTCACCTGCAATTTCTCTACAAGGATGACTAACACCTGCTTGCATTGCTTTCTCCGATTTAACAAAATTCTTGTAAAAAATAGATTTCTTTCCATCTCCCATTAATGCAGCAAGCAGATCAAGTGGAGCTTCATCTTTATGATAGTTAGGAACAGTAGGAAAAACCATATCAGTCAGAGGCAAATAAACATTATCTGTATAGCCCGTATATATATCAGAAGAAAGCCTAGGAACATTCACTCTCTGCCTTCTTACTTCTGGTCCACGCTTGATTGATCCAAAATATTTTTCTACAAGAGGTATTACTTGGCTTGAAGTTACATCTCCAGAAATAGTTAAAATAGCATTATTTGGTCCGTACCATCTTAGAAAGAAGTTTCTAAGATCATCTAGAGTAGCTCTATCTAAATCATCTACATAACCAATCACTGGCCAATTATATGGGTGAGATGGCGGATACAATGTCTGTCCTAAAATCTCATAACTCATGCCGTAAGGTTGGTTTATTTGGTTCTGATATTTTTCATTTGTTACGGCATCTCTTTGATTTTCAAACTTTTCTTGAGTCACTGCATTAGGCAGAAATCCCATTCTATCAGCCTCTAACCAAAGAATTGTTTCTAAATAATTACTAGGCACAGTTTGGAGATAAACAGTTCTATCATAAGAAGTATTACCATTTAACTGCCCCCCAGCCTCTGCTATAATCTTAGGAGCTCTTTCATCCTCTACATGTTCTGATCCTTGAAACATCATGTGCTCAAAGAAGTGTGCAAAACCAGATTTACCTGCAGTTTCTCTATTTGAGCCAACATGATATGTTACATGTACGTGTACTATAGGATCTGAATGATCTTCATGGATTAATACTTTCAAACCATTTGGTAACTCCCATTTTTCATAAGCAATATCAATAGGATTTGTACTTACCGAATTTACCAAAGTAGTTTCAGTAATATCCTGAGCTACTAGAGTTGTTGCTAACAGGATAAATCCTATAAAAAAATTAATTTTCTTCATCATTATTTTCATTTTGATTATTATAGTTTTCGTCATTAGTATCTGTATTTTCTTCATATGGAGTTTCTCCTTCAGTAATTTGAGGAGTTTTAATTGCATTTCCTTCATCATCTAAAAGTACTTCTTCTGCTTTAAATCTACTAACCTTAGCTACTGAAGCGATAGAGTCATCATCTTTTAATCGGATAATTTTCACACCTTGAGTTGCTCTTCCCATTTCTCTTAAAGTATCTACTGCAATTCGGATAGTTACACCTGATTTATTAATTACCATTAAATCTTCATCATCTGAAACATTCTTAAGAGCAATAAGGTTTCCTGTTTTTTCAGTAATATTTATAGTTTTTACACCCTTTCCTCCCCTATTTGTTATTCTATAAGCATCAACTGCAGAGCGTTTCCCATATCCATTCTCAGCTACTACTAATACACTTGATTCAGGGTTATTAATACAAATCATGCCGATTACCTCATCCTTATCATCTTTTAGTCGGATACCCCTTACACCTGCTGCTGTTCTTCCCATTGATCGCACCTTTTCTTCTTCAAAATGGATGGCTTTACCTGATTTTCCAGCCAACATAATTTGAGAACTTCCATTAGTCATCTTTGCTTCTAATAACTGATCTCCTTCACGAATAGTAATAGCATTAATTCCATTTGTTCTTGGTCGGGAGTACGCTTCTAGAGATGTCTTTTTTATTTTCCCTTTTTTGGTACACATTACTATGCAATTGGAGTTAATATATTCTTCATCTTTCAAATCTTTAGTATTGATAAATGCCATGACTTTGTCATCTGATGGAATATTTATCAGATTCTGAATAGCACGTCCTTTTGAAGTCTTGCTGCCTTCTGGGATTTCATAAACTTTCATCCAAAAGCATTTACCTTTTTTAGTAAAAAAGAGCATATAATCATGGTTGTTTGCCATAAACATTTCTTCTACAAAATCTTCATCTCTTGTAGTTGCTCCTCTACTTCCAACACCTCCTCTGCCCTGCGCTCTATATTCTGAAAGTGAAGTCCGCTTTATATAACCCAGATGCGAAATAGTAATCAAAACCTCCTCATTTGGAATCATATCTTCAATACTAACCTCAGAGGAAGAAAATTCAATATTAGTTCTTCTTTCATCTCCATATTTTTCTTTTACTTCAGTCAAATCATCAGAAAGCATCTGTAGGCGTAAGTTCTCATCAGATAATATGGCATTCAAATGTTGAATGTTTTCCATTATTTCTTGATGCTCTTCTTTGATTTTATCAGTCTCTAATCCTGTTAGTTTTTGCAAACGCAAGTCTAAAATTGCTTTTGCTTGAATTTCAGTTAAAGCAAAATTACTCATCAAACCACCTTTCGCATCTTCTGGTGTTTGGGAAGCGCGAATTAATTTAATTACCGCATCTAAGTTCTCTAATGCAATAAGTAATCCTTCCAAGATATGTGCTCTTTTTTCTGCCTGTTCTAACTCATATTTAGTTTTTCGTAAAAGCACATCATGCCTATGAGAAACAAAAAGCTGAATTAGTTGCAGTAAATTTAAAAGTTGAGGCCTTCCTTTTACAAGTGCAATATTATTTACACTAAATGAGGATTGTAATTGAGTGTACTTATACAATTTATTCAGCACAATATTAGGAATTGCATCTCTTTTTAACTCATACACAATTCGCATTCCATTCCTATCTGATTCATCTCTTATATCAGAGATACCATCTAATTTTTTACTGTTTACTAAATCAGCCGTTTTTTTAATTAAATCTGATTTATTAACCATAAAAGGAATTTCTTCAACAATAATTCTATCTCTGTTTCCTTTCTCTTCAAATTTTACTTTACCTCTAACCACGACTCTTCCTCTACCAGTTTCAAAAGCTGAACGAACCCCCTCATAACCATAGATTGTGCCGCCAGTTGGAAAATCAGGTGCTTTTACATGCTCCATTAATTCTGATATATCAATTTCTCCTCTATTTTTAATATAAGCCAATGTTCCATCAATAACTTCAGAAAGATTATGTGGAGGCATATTCGTAGCCATTCCAACAGCAATTCCAGTAGCACCATTTAGCAGTAAGTTTGGTAGCCTAGAAGGAAGAACTGTTGGCTCTTTTAAAGAATCATCAAAATTAAGTGTAAAATCAATGGTATCTTTATCGATATCTAAAAGCATATCTTCAGATAGCTTTCTCATTCTTGCTTCTGTATATCGCATAGCCGCAGGATTATCACCATCAATAGATCCAAAGTTTCCTTGTCCATCTACAAGCATATAGCGCATACTCCATTCTTGAGCCATACGTACCATAGCATCATAAACAGCAGTATCTCCATGAGGGTGAAACTTCCCCAATACCTCCCCCACTATTCTTGCTGATTTTTTATAAGATGAGTTTGCTCTTACGCCCAATTCGTGCATTCCAAACAAAATCCTACGGTGGACTGGTTTTAATCCATCTCGAACATCTGGTAAAGCCCTTGACACAATAACTGACATTGAATAATCAATGTACTTTGACTTCATTTCTTCCTCTATATTTATCGGGATTATTTTTTCTCCTAGCGGCATATTTTCGATTGTTTTATATTAAGGAAACAAAGAAAACAAATTTGCGTATTTTAGGATAAGAAAAGGTGCTTTATTTCGTTTGTAAGTTATGAACATTTTTTGTTGAAAAAAACAGATTGACAATGGAAAAAATAGCTTGTATTTTCTCTAATTATTGCAGTATGAAAGAAGGCGTTATTTATTAAATTAAAAATTGAGATATGAATACTGAATTTTCAAGCAGAATGAAGGAGGTTTTTACCTATGTAAAAGAAGAGGCTTTACGCCTAGGACATGATACAATTGGCACAGAACATTTGCTTTTAGGAATCATCAGAGATGGAAGTGGCACGGCCATAACCGTATTAAAAAGCTTAGGGTTGGATATTAATGATTTGAGAAAAGTAATTGAAAATACCATTATTTCTGCAAACAAAACGAAATCTAAAATAGTAGATGAGGAAAAAATACAATTTAAAAGCCAAACTGAGAGGGCTCTTAAAAAATCTATTTTGGAAAGAAAAAAGCTAAAGTCGGACGAAATAAAAACAATTCATGTGCTACTTTCTATTTTACTTGATAAAAACAATATGGTAAGCACCACATTAAAACATTTCCAGATAAACTATGATATAGTGCTTGACGAATATTTAGAACTTTATGATGATTTATTGGCAGAATTGGATAGCCCATTAGATGAGGATGATGACGATATTTTTGAGCAAAAAGAAGATGTCAAAAAACCAACAGGAAGCAGTAAATCATCCACTCCTGTTTTAGATAATTTTGGTCGAGATTTAACAAAATCAGCAATAGAAGGAGTATTGGACCCAATAGTTGGCAGACAAAAAGAAATAGAAAGAGTTTCTCAAATTTTAAGTAGAAGAAAAAAAAACAACCCTATACTAATTGGGGAGCCAGGAGTTGGTAAATCAGCTATTGCAGAGGGGCTTGCCTTAAGGATTGTAAACAAAAAAATTTCCAGAGTTCTGTTTAACAAAAGAATTATTATGCTTGACCTAGCTGCACTTGTTGCTGGCACAAAATACAGGGGACAATTTGAAGAAAGAATGAAAGCTGTAATTAATGAGCTCGAAAAGAATCCGGATGTTATTTTGTTTATTGATGAAATCCACACCCTTGTTGGTGCTGGTGGAGCCTCTGGCTCATTGGATGCATCTAATATGTTCAAACCCGCTTTGGCTAGAGGAGAACTGCAATGCATTGGTGCAACTACACTTGATGAATACCGGCAGCATATTGAAAAAGATGGGGCATTAGAAAGAAGATTTCAGAAGATAATGGTGGAACCAACTACCATTGATGAAACTATTGAAATTTTACAAAACATTAAAGAAAGATATGAGGAGCATCATAATGTTTCTTATACTGATGACGCCATTAAAGCTTGTGTATTGCTTACCGACAGATATATGAACGATAGATTTTTGCCAGACAAAGCAATTGATGCCCTTGATGAAGCTGGTTCCAGAGTTCATGTTACAAACATAAGGGTTCCTGAAAATATTCTTCATCTGGAAGAAAAATTAGAATTAATAAAAAAGAAAAAAGGACAAGTAATTAAAAAACAAGCTTTTGAAGAAGCTGGTCGATTAAGAGATAAAGAAAAGAATCTAATTGCTC
>CAJWUS010000023.1 GCA_913047525.1 uncultured Flavobacteriales bacterium
GGTATGATATTTGGCTTTTTTCTAATAAAATATTGGCGTAAAAATTCAAATACCTTTTACTAAATGAGTAGCATTGCTAAAGATATTAAAAAGAACTTTAAGCTAGGAAATTCTCTTACTAAACTCATTTACATAAATGTTGGAGTGTTTCTTTTGGTTAAAATTCTTTATGTTTTTTCTTTTCTTTTTAGCATACCTCTAATTGCAATCACTGATTATTTCTCTCTTCCTGCTAGTTTTTATGTTTTAGCTAAAAAACCTTGGAGTATAATAAGCTATATGTTTTTGCATCAGAGTTTTATTCATCTGCTTTTCAATATGCTTTGGCTCTATTTTGGCGGTCAAATATTCCTCTCCTTTTTTGATAACAAAAAACTAATAAGCACTTATGTGCTTGGCGGTATAAGTGGAGCCGTACTGTTTATTCTTTCTTTTAATCTTTTTCCGGTTTTTGCTACTGCTCTGCCAAATGCCGTGGCTCTTGGATCTTCCGCCTCAGTACTTGCCATTATTATGGCAATTGCCACCAAATCACCTAACTATTCTATCCGTTTGTTACTTATTGGAAATATAAAATTAAAACATATCGCTATTGTTAGTATTGTTTTAGATATCATGAGTATTCCACAAGGAAATGCAGGAGGACATATTGCGCATTTAGGAGGCGCATTTTTTGGATATTTGTATGTAAAACAATTAAATGGCGGAAATGATATTGCAAATAGTTTTAATAGAATAATGGATAATTTAAGCTCTTATTTAAAAAAAGATCCCAAGTTGAAAAAAGCATACAGCAGGAAAAAATCGGATCAGGACTACCGAAAGGAAAAAGTACAAAACCAAGCTAAAATTGATAATATTTTAGATAAAATTGCAAAATCGGGATATGAAGGGCTAACAAAAGAAGAAAAAGATATTTTGTTTAAAGCAAGTAAAAAGTAGCGTTTGAAAAATTTATCCTTCATAAATAAGATTCTGTTCCTTATAAATTCTTTATTGTTAGTTGGGCAAACTCTATCCTATTTAGCCCCATTTGTTAGCCCTAGTATTTTTTGGCCAATTGCCTTTTTTGGTCTGCTGTTTCCCATTTTTTTTCTTTTAAATCTTCTCTTTATTTGTTATTGGCTCATTGTAATGAAAAAACCATTTTGGGCAAACCTAATTGTACTAATAATTGGCATGAATTCTATTTCTACATTAATTGGGAATTCGGAAGATAAAAGCACAAAAGAGGGAGAAAATAATTTCAGTATTATGAGTTATAATGTACGGCTTTTTAACGCCTATAATTGGATTAAAAAAAAGGACGTAAAAAATGAAATTTTTGATTTGTTTAATCAGAGAAATACCAATATTCTCTGCATTCAGGAATTTTATGCACCAAAGCAGTTACCAGAATTAGACTACTTTTTTCAGCATATTGGCTTGCAGAGTAAAAAAAGCCAGTGGCACATGGCAATTTACAGCAAGTTCCCACAAATAAATAAAGGAACGGTGAGTTTAAAAGGAGAGCGAATGAACAATACTTGTATTTTCTCGGATATGGTTTTTCAAGGAGATACTATCAGAATTTATAATATTCATTTGGCTTCTAATTGGTTCGATAAAAGCGATTTGGCTTTTATAGAAAATCCGAAGTTGAGTAAAGAAGCAATAAAAAAAGGGGTATTTGGCATTGGTAAAAGATTAAAAAACTCTTTTCAGAAACGTGCCATGCAAGTAGAGGTAATAAAACAACATATGGAAAAATCTCCATACAAGATTATTGTATGTGGTGATTTTAATGATACGCCAAACTCCTTTGCTTACCACAGAATTTCTGAGGGATTGCAAGATGCTTTCCTAAAAAAGGGAAATGGTATTGGCAGTACTTTTTTGGGTAAAATTCCCTTTTTGCGCATTGACTATATTTTGCATAGCTCTAAGTTTAAAACAAATTCCTTTACTACACACCAGCAAAAGCTTTCCGATCATAAAGCAATAGAAAGTAGTTTGGGTTTTTAATGTGCCCAGAGCGGGAGTCGAACCCGCACGTCCATAAGAACACATGGCCCTCAACCATGCCTGTCTACCAATTTCAGCACCTGGGCGAAAGGGCTAAATTAAAAGAAAAATCCCGTTAAAACGGGATTTTGTGACCTGACTGGGGCTCGAACCCAGGACCCTCTCCTTAAAAGGGAGATGCTCTACCTGCTGAGCTATCAGGTCGTTCAAAAACGGCTGCAAATATATTACTATTTCTCAATCAAAAAAATGTTTTTTCATAAGTTTCAACTATGAATGGGATACCTCTCAAAATTAGCATTTTTATCGAACAATAGGCGGTAAGTTTTTAGCTTTTGATAGTCGGTGGCACCAAGTCCTTCTATCAGTTTTAGCATCTTAGGGTTAAAATCGCCCACCCATGTCATTATAATATTTTCATACTTCTTACTTTTTAGAAATTCATTGGAAATTTGTTGTATTAGTGCCCCTTCTACCCCTTTTTTCTGAAAATCAGGAGTAACTCCAAACACAACTCCATGTACATTTCTTGGTGGACAAAATTTTAACAAAAGCCAAAATTTAATTTTTCCAAAAAAGTTAAAATTTCCATTGATGTATTTAAAAATCTCGTTCAGTTCGGGCAAAAAAATAGAGAAGGCAATTGGATCCTCTTTATAATAAGCAAACCAAATTATTTTTTCATCCATTATAGGGCTCATCTTATTAATGATACTTACCGCTTGTTTTTGCTTCATTTTCCTAAAATTACGAAAGGAATTACCCCAAGCTTTATTGTAAACTATGCGGAAATCCTCTGCATATTTAAGTTTATTCTTTTTTCTGATGTGCTCAAAAGTATACTCTTTTTCTTCTGCTATTCTCTCCGCCCTTATCTTGTATTTTTCTTGCAAAGGAGCAGTTACTGCCCGCATAGAGACATGCTGATTGTAGTAAGTTTTGAAACCATAATCCTCAAAGAGATTTTGATAATAAGCAGGGTTGTAATTGTTGGCATAAACGCTAGGGTTATCAAATCCTTCTACTAGTAACCCCCAAAATTTATCCTTTTCACCGAAATTAATAGGGCCATCCATTGCCTGACAATCTCTTTCTTTAAGCCAATTTTTACAAGCATCAAACAATAAGAAAGCTGCTTTTTTATCCTCAGTACATTCAAAGAAACCCATGCCACCAACAGCTATTTTGCCACTTTTCATTTTCCTATTTACAAATGCTGCAACTCTGCCAATTACTACTGAATTATCATCTAGTAAAATCCATCTTATAACTTCTCCATGCCTTAGCTGTTTATTTTTACTTTCATTAAAAATTGGTTCAATGTCTTGCAGCAGGTGAGGCACCCAAACATTAGTGTTTTTATATATCCTAAAAGGAAGTTGATGAAAACTTTTTATTGTCCTTTTATTATTTACTTCAAATAATTGCATTTTAATTCATTAATTTGTAGACTAAAAATAATGTTAATTTATGAAAAACAAAGTTATTATCATTACAGGTGCCTCATCAGGTATTGGAGAAGCATTAGCTTTTGCATTGGCAAAGAACGGAAATAAATTAGTGCTTTCTGCCAGAAATATAGGGAAACTTGATCTCGTTAAAGAAAAAATAAAAAAAGAAAATATGAGCGTAATCTCCATAGAAACGGATGTGAGTAAAGTGGAAAATTGTAAAATATTAATAGAAAAAACCATTGCAGAATTTGGAAGAATTGATGTACTTATAAATAATGCTGGAATATCCATGCGAGCTTTTTTTAACGAATCCGATTTGGATGTGATAACAAAAGTAATGAATACGAACTTTTGGGGAACAGTTTACTGCACAAAATACGCACTACCCCATTTACTAAAAGTAAAAGGTTCATTAGTTGGGATATCCTCCATTGCTGGACACATTGGCCTTCCAGAAAGAAGTGCTTATTCTGCTTCCAAATTTGCCATGAATGGTTTTTTGGAATCAATAAGAAGTGAAGAATTAGAAAATAATTTGCATGTACTTATTGCTTGTCCTGGGTTTACGGCTAGCAATATTAGAAGATCAGCACTTACAAAAGATGGGACTCCACAAACAAGAAGCCCTAGAAATGAGAAAAAAATGATGACTGCTAAAAAGGTTGCAAAAGAAATTATTTGTGCAATAGATTGTAAAAAAGATACTTTGACTTTAAGCGCAAATGGAAAACTTGTTGTTTGGCTGAATCGCTTTTTTCCAAAAATTGCAAAACGATTGATTTTTAATCATTTCTCAAAAGAGAAAAAAATCAGCTGATGCGGATTTTCTTAATTGGATTTATGGGCTGTGGAAAATCAACAATCGGTAAAAAATTAGCAGAAGCCTTAAGCTGTAAGTTCATTGATTTGGATAAATACATTGAGGGAAAAACAGGGGAAAGTATCCAGCAAATTTTCAAAGAAAAAGAAGAAAAGTATTTTAGGGTTTTGGAAACAGAAAGTTTAATGGAAATATGTAAAAGTGATAATCTTGTAATTGCAACTGGAGGAGGGACACCTTGCTTTTTTGATAATATGCAGAGAATACTGGATAAAGGAATTTGTATTTACCTAAAAATGGAAGCGAATAATTTAGCAAAAAGATTAAGTAAAGAAAGAAGTAAAAGACCCCTAATTAAAAATCTTACTAAAAAATACTTAGTAAATTTTATACGAAAAAAACTTGTGGAAAGAGAAGTGTTCTACAACAAGGCAAATCATATTATACAAGGAAAAAATATTAGTGAAAAGGATATTATAAAACTAATTTCTTAGGAAAGATATACCCCTGCATTTTTTTCTAACTCTACAGAAATATGTTCTTTTAAAGTTGTAGACAAGGATAAACCAACAAAATCCGCTTTTATAGGGAAACGATTGTGATTTCTATCAACAAGAACAACAGTTGACAAACGCTTTATAGGCGCCGACAAGAAGTGTTTTGTTCCATAGATTAGCGTTTTCCCTGAATTAAGAACATCATCCACCAGAATCAGTACTTTATCTTTAAATTCAGATTCAGTAATATCTACTTCAATTTCTTTCTCGTATGGATTATCTTTATCTAATTTGATGGTAACTAATTTGACTTTAATAGAAGAAATATTCGTTAATTTATCAGCTAATTTTTGAGCAACAAGAACTCCTCTTTTTGCAATACCAGCAATTATTATTTCTTTTTCCTTATAGTTTTGCTCATAAATTTGCCAAGCCAAACGATCTATTTTTTGCTGTAATTGTTGTTTATTTAATACTAATGTTTTTTCCATCAACACTTAATAACTTACATTCGAAAAACTACCATCAATTACTTCTACTATTGCACTAGTAGATTGATCTCTTGCATCAAATTCAAAAGTGCCTGAAACTTTATTAGCTGTAATTTTTGAGAATGATACAGTTCCAGTGAAATTGGGAACAGAAGTGGCAAAAATATCAGCCCCTTGCCAAACTTGCCCAGAAGAACCAGAAGAACCAAGTATGTAATCAATATCTGTTAAAAAATTATCTTTAAATGTATTTTGTGCGCTCCCAATAGTAATTGTTACTGTATTCATAACCTTAGCGCCTGGCAGATTAGAAGTAGCACTAATTTCTAAAGCACCATTTAAAACAGGGTTAGTTGTAATAATATGTCCTGTTGGTGATGAATCACTTAATTGTATACCATCAATTTTACAACTAAAAGAGGCTGTTGGGTTAAAAGGATCATCTTCTTCCTCACATGAAAGAAAAAAGAAACTGAAAGCAAAAAGCAGATAAAATAGTTTTTTCATTTTGTTTTATTATTTTGAATGAGCAATGATACGAAAACCTCTTATTTCTGCAATAGTAAATCTCCTTTAAAAGCATGAAGGATATCCATCTCATCTACAACATTTATTATATAGGAATATTGCCCATTTGTAGAAACTTCTCCCTCATTAATCGTACCATACCAATTTTCATATTCCAAATATATTAATACTTATTGTGCTAAAGCAATAAAAAGTGTTTTTTATAATCACTTATTATTATACTTTTTTTAGATTCGCGATAAAACAATACTCATGAAAAAATCAATTTACTTTTTATTTGCAATTGCAATATTTTTGCTTTTAACCCCTAATGTATTTAGTAATATGACTGGATCTCCAGGAGGAAAAACCGACTCACCATCTGATGGTGCAAATTGCACTCAGTGTCATACCGGAACTATAAACTCAGGAACTGGCACACTTACTGTTATGACAAATATTCCTACACAAGGATATACTGCTGGACAACAATATGCAATAACTATTCAGCTAATGGAAAGTAATTGTAACCGATTTGGGTTTGAAATTACTTGTGAGGAAAATAATTTTGGAAGTCAAAAAACGGGTTCTTTTGTACTTACAGATGCCACAAATACTCAATTTGCAAATAATAGCACAAGTATTACCCATACATTATCAGGTATTAGTGGTACAAATATGAAAATTTGGACAATGGATTGGATTGCTCCTTCAAACATTTCTAGTGGAGTTGAGTTTTATGTGAGTGCTGTAGCTGCCAATAATAATGGAAATACTAATGGAGATCAAGTTTATACTACTACGCATTCTTTCGGAGAAGCTACCTCAACTGTAAGTGAAAAACAAAATAATATTACTGCATTTGTTAACCCTATCTCAAAAGATATTATGATAAATGTAGTGGAGCCAATACATATTAGCAATTTAGAAGTTTATGATATTTCTGCTAAACTAGTTTATAGTAAAAAGGAAGTTTTATTGCCAAGCACTATAAATATTAATTTCCTAAATACTGGTATTTATATTCTGAATATGAAAACAAGAGATGGAGAAGTGATTTCTAAAAAAGTAATTCTTTCTTAGTTTCCAGTAATTTCAAATTCCGTTCTTCTGTTGTTCTGTCGACCTTCTAGGGTTTCGTTACTATCGATTGGTGCAGTTGAGCCATATCCTTTTGCAGTTAGCTTTTCCTTTTCTATTCCTTTACTGATAAGATATTCTACTACCGCTTCTGCTCTTTTTTGAGATAATCTGTTATTGAGCACCTCTGAGCCAGTATTATCGGTATGTCCTGAAAGTTCTACTTTCAAATTTGGTAATTCTTTCATCAAAGAGACTAATCGGTCTAACTCTGAATAGGAATCTTCTTTTACAATAGATTTCCCAATGTCAAAAAATACATTTCTTAGTGCGATTTTACTTCCAATATCAATATACATCAACTCAACATCTTTATTTACCAAATTGTACGCCTCCCCTTTTGGAATATCAAAATTCTCAGAATGAAACAAATAGCCCTCCGAACTAACGGCTATACCATAATTTTTTCCAGATGGCAAGGAAATTAAAAATTTCCCAGAAGAAGAATTAGAGTTAAGTTGAATGTATTCCTTCCTAGTGGAATTGTCCGTTATTGTAATATTTGCGGCAACCGCTTGCTTAGTAATTATATCCAAAACCTTTCCTTTAAAAACAGTCAGATTTCTTTCTTCTACCACAATTGGCTGGGCAATCGATTTGTCTTTTATAGGATTAGCAATACTTGCTATAAGCTGCTCTTCAGAATCTAATGATTGAGGTTTTTCACTTCCCCAATAGGTAACTTTATAAATATCCAAACCACCTTTACCGCCTTTTCGGTTTGATGCAATATAAGCCACCTTACCACTTGCAGTGGAGGAATAAAACAAATCATCATATGGGGTGTTGATAGGGCTTCCTAAATTTTCAGCAGGACCCCAATGCCCCAACTCATCTATATAAGAAACAAATATATCATAGCCACCCATGGAGTTATGTCCTTGTGAAGAGAAATACATGGTTTTTCCATCAGGATGCAAATAAATAGAACCTTCCTGATATTTTGTATTCACTTCATGTCCTGCACTTTGTCCTTTTCCCCAAATATTTCTTTCCCTATTCATAACCCCAGAGAACATAATATCCCAATTTTTACTATACCCTCCATCCGTTAAATAATATACCTTAATATCTTGAGGGTCGTAGGAGGCTAATGTTTCATTATCAGTAGTATTTACAGAATTTCCTGACTTTCCCATTTTTCTTTCAGCTTTCACCCATTTTGTTCCATTTAATTTGGATTCAAATACATCTGCATTTTCATTTTCTATTTTATAAATAAGCAACCTTTGTCCATCATAAGAAAGTCCACCAGAAACATCATCCTCATTTGTATTTAAAGTTGTAATTGGAAAAATAGCAGTCCATTTTCTTTTAGTAAGAGTAGAAAAATAAATCTCATTATCGTATCTTCCAAATTCATCCGCTAAATGTTCATTTGCTCTATCAGAAGTAAAAATTAAAAGTTCTCCATCTGCACTAAGGCATGGACTCCAATCATCATTCTCAGAGTTGAGTACAATATTATCAATCCACACTCTTTGCGGTTTATCTGATAAATCTATCGCACTTTCGCATTCCTTAATGTATTTTTTATAAGAATCAGAAAAGAGCTCAAATCGTTTTTCAGATTGTCTTTTCTTGAAAATCTTAAACTGACTAATAGCATCATTATATTTTCCTTCCAATTGCAAGGCCATGGCATAATAAAAGTGAATATTAGGTGAGGCATCTTGCTTGTTTGCATCCATTCCAATCGCTTTCTCTAAAAATGGGTAGGCCAAATATTTCTGATTAGTATATAGGTAAGCATTACCAATTTTTAGATTAAGCTCTATATTTCTTGGGTTAAACTCATTGGCTTGTAAATAATAAAAAAGCGCTTTTTCAAAATAGTCAATAGCATCATTTCTTGCAAAAATTGCCTCATTTGCTTTTTCTAAAAAATTATCTCCTATTTTTATGTTTTTGACAGCTTGCTTTAGTCCGTCCTTTTTCGATTTGAAATTAGAGGATTTAAAATCAATATTTTGTGCAAATAACTGATTCACTGAAAACAAAATCAGCAATAGAACTTTTATGCTTTTACCTCTAGTAACAATCATTAATCAAATATTTTTTGGCCAATTCAATTCCCAAATCAAAGGCCTTTTGCCAATCGGCACAAGCCCCATCTTCATTTCTTTCCATTTGCCTTGATACTGCTCTATTCAAATATGCTTTCCCATAGTTTTCATCAACTAATATTGCCTTGTCAAAATCCGCAATAGCAGAAATATAATTTTTGTTTTTATGGTGGAGAATTCCTCTGTTGTTGTAAGCAAGTGCATAATCAGAATTTATCGTAATTGCTTTATCAAAATCAGAAGCAGCAGAAGTATAATCTTTAAGCTCAAAATACAATCTACCCCTGTTGTTGTAAGCTATTTCATAATCCGGATTTTTTGTAATGGCAATGGTATAATTGTTCATTGCTTTTTCTCCATCATCAGTAAGCCGATAAATCCCTGCCAAATTATTGTACAAAAAAGCCAAGGTTTCATCTAGTAAAATAGCATTTTTATAATCTGAAATTGCTTTTTCATATTGCTGCAAATTCCGATAACAACTTGCTCTATCGTTATAAGCATTTGCTGTCGGCTTTATATCAATGGATTTGGAATACAACTTTATTGCTTCTTCTATATTATTTTGTAGAAATAGAATTACTCCCTGTTCGTAATATGCTTTGTAATTTTTGTCATCTATCTCAATAATCCATTTATAATCTGTTAGAGCCAAATTATTTTTATGCTGATTTCGGTAAATCTCTGCTCTCTTAAAAAGGGAGAGAATATGACTGTTATCTAGGAAAAAAGTGAGAGAAAAATCAGCAATTGCATTATCATAATCTGAAATTTGAGAATAACAAACTCCCCTGTTGAAATAAGCCGCAATAAAAGAGGAATCCATACCAATTGCCTTAGAAAAACTATGAATCGCTTCTATAAAATTATTTAGCTCAAAAGATTCAATTCCTTTATTGTAAGCATCTCGTGATAGTTTCAGGCTTTTTTGTTGCAAATTAAAATTCGCAATTGAATCCTGAAAATTTGTTTCTTGATTATTTAACGTTCTATCAATTAGTAAAGAATCAGTGTCTTGAGAAATGCTAAGATTTGCAAAACCCAAACAAAAAATAAAGAAAAAAATATGTTTTTTCATCAATATAAATAGAGGCGCAAAAATAGTTTTTTACTAATTTTAAGATGATCGAAAATGTATTTTTTTTCAACAATTTTCAAATATTTTCTTATATCTTTTCAAATCTAAAAAATAAAATATAGAAATAGCAATTAACAATATATACTATTCTATATCTTTATGTATAATTTATATATTACTGAATAATAGCTTTTTATATTTATATGATGACAAGTTGTCATATAGCGTTCTAAGTAAAAAATAAGTAAACTAAGATACTAAAGAATAAGAAAATTGGATTTTGTAGTTTTGCAAAATGAGAATTGACATACTAAGTATTTTACCAAATTTTTTTAATCTTGCGTTTGAGCAATCCATCTTAAAAAGAGCACAACAAAATGGGATTGTAGAAATCCATATTCACGACATACGAAAATACTCCACCAACAAGCAAAAAAGTGTGGATGATTATCAATATGGTGGAGGAGCTGGTATGGTAATGTGCATACAACCAATTGATGATTTGATAAGCAAACTAAAAAGCGAAAGGAATTATGATGAAATTATTTATCTAACCCCTGACGGGAAGCAGCTCAATCAAGGAATTTGCAATAAACTCTCTACATTAAAAAATATCATTTTGCTTTGCGGACATTATAAAGGAATTGATCAAAGAATAAGAGATCATTTTATTAGCAAAGAAATTTCTATTGGTGACTATGTGCTAACAGGAGGAGAATTAGGGGCTATCCTTCTTTCTGATGCCATTATTCGCCTTATTCCTGGAGTAATCTCAGATGAAACCTCTGCTCTTACTGATAGTTTTCAAGACCAATTATTATCCCCACCCATTTATACTCGCCCATCTGAATACAAAGGATGGAAAGTGCCAAAAATATTACTTTCAGGAGATGAAAAAAAGATTGAGAAATGGAGGCAAGAGCAAGCTGAAATACGCACAAAAACAAGAAGACCAGATATTTTAAAGAATAAATAAAATTTATCCTAAAAAGTAGGATTATATTTCAAAAAATAAATTGTAATATTGCATTCTAATTTTTAAACAGTCAATTACCTAGAAATGAACTTAGTCGATAGCATATCAAAAGAGTGTTCAAATATGAATCAGTTTCCAGAATTCGGTTCGGGCGACACCATAACGGTTTATTATAAAATTAAGGAGGGAAATAAAGAGAGAACCCAACACTTTAAAGGTGTGGTTCTTCAAAGAAAAGGTAGCGGAACCACCGAAACTTTTACAATTCGAAAAATTTCAGGTGGCATTGGAGTAGAAAGAATTTTTCCAGTAAACTCCCCTATTCTTGAAAAAATTGAGATAAATAAAAGAGGAAAAGTAAGAAGAGCAAGAATCTTCTATCTAAGGGACTTAACTGGTAAAAAAGCTAGAATTAAAGAAATCAGAAAATAAAGATTATCTAAAATAATTTACAAAACTCGCTAAAATGCGGGTTTTTTATTTCCCTAAAATCACAAATTCTGTTCTTCTATTTTGGGCTCTCCCTTTTTCTGTTTCATTAGTTGTAATTGGTTTTTGCTCTCCAAAGCCTTGAAAATCTAACCTATCTTTTTTTATCCCAGTATCTAGTAAAAAGGAGAAAACTTCCTTTGCTCTATATTTGGAAAGTAATAAATTGGCAGAAGACGAACCAATATTATCGGTATGTCCGTGAATGACTAATTTTAGTGAATTATTTAATTTTAAATAATCGGAAAATGCAAAAAGAATCTCACTAGAAGTATTATTTAACTCGAATGAATTAGTCGCAAAATAGATATTATCTAATCGGAAAGCTTTACCATTTCCTAATTGTTCTAGCTCAAAATCTATTTTCTTTGGAGAAGAAAAATCATCATTATTAGAAGAAATATAGGTGGAATTAAAAGCATATCCTTTTTTATTGATACTAAGCAAAATATCATCCTCTTTATCAAGGGTTACAGCAATAGTGTATTCTCCATTTTGCACGCTAATTTGCTTATTTTCTTTAGTCCGAATATTTTTAATCTGAATACTTGCATCATTAAGCAGATTACCATTTTCACCCCTCAATTCTCCTTTCAAAAACAAAACTTTTTTCGGCTTTGCCTCATCATACAAATCGAAAGCATACAAATCCCAACCTCCTATCCCATTTAACTGATTAGAAGCATAATAAGCCTTCTTCCCATCCGTACTCACAAAAAGCCCTAATTCATCCGCAATGGTATTGATTGGATAACCAATATTTTTTGGCTTTTGCCAATTTCCTAAACTATCTTTTCTGCAAAAGAAAATATCATAACCCCCAACAGATGGAAACTGATTGGAAGAAAAAAACATTGTCTCAGAATCAGTATGCAAAAAGGGAGATTTCTCATTATCTTTTGTATTGATATTCTTACCCAAATTTTTTGGCTCTAACCACTCTCCTTTTACATTTTTTTTGATAAAATATAAATCAGCTCCACCAAATCCACCCTTTCTGTTACTAGCGAAAATAATAGTATTTCCATCAGCAGAAACAGAGGGTTGCGATTCCCAACTTTTTATACCATTTATCTTCTTGTTAAAGGCAGTAATTTCAGACCATTCTCCATCTGTTTTCTTAAAAGTATAGAATAAATCACAATTATTATAGCCACTAATTGAATTGGAGCAAATAGTGAAATACAAGGTATTATTATCAATTGTAATACTCGCCCCGCCCTCATTGGAATTTCTGTTAAATGGAAATGGCATAGGGTTTCCAGCATTAAAATTTGTTGAATCTTCTGTACTAAAAATAAACTCTTCTGTAATGGACTGGGTCAAACTGCCAATTTCATTTTTTTTGCCTCTTCTAGTATAAAAAACCATTTCCTGGTCTGGCGATAAAATGGGCAAATATTCATCTGCTTTGGTAGAAATCCCTTCTACTACTTGCGGATTAAAAGGGACAGGATTATTGATTATATCAGCAATTGCTTTTGCTTTCTCATACATCTTTTCAGCTTTATTCTTAGTAATTTCATCCAAACCTAATGCAATTGATTTTTCTAAATATTTACTTGCATGCCCATACATTTTTCTATCATAGTTTAACTCTCCTAGCAAATAATAAACTAAGGGATTTTTCTCAGGGCAAAACTCAACGGTTTTTAAGGCAAATTCCTCTGCCAATAAATCTTTATCTTGCTTCCAGTACAAAATAGAAAACAAACGACTTATGGCTGGAATATCTTTATTTCCCTTTGCTTTTTTTAGTAGGTTTTGTGCTTTATAAAATTGGTTTTTTTCAATAAGGGATAATGCTCGATTACACATTCGTCTTGTTTTTCCATCCTCAGGAAGGCAATCTTGTGCATAAGATAATTGTAGAAAAAAGAAAAAAGAAAAAAGAAAAATTATTCGCATGCTAACTCATTAGTTCCTTCTCAGTAACTTCTCTTAATTCCCCCTCTGTAGAGGCCACAATAGTAGCTACAGTAGCATCACCGGTTACATTCACAACTGTTCGCATCATATCTAGTATTCTGTCAACTCCGAATATAAGAGCCAACCCTTCAGTTGGCACATCAATTGCGCCCAGTACAATCACTAACATAACCATGCCAGCCCCAGGAACTGCTGCAGCACCAATAGAGGCCAAAGTAGCTGTAAGCACAATTGTAAGTTGCTGAGATAAATCTAACTCAATACCAAAAGCCTGTGCAATAAACACAGCCGCTACTGCTTGATAAAGGGAAGTTCCATCCATATTAATAGTTGCACCTAACGGTAAAACAAATGAAGATACCTCTTCAGAAACACCTAAATGATCCTCACACCTTTCCATTGTAACAGGCAAAGTTGCTGCACTTGAACTTGTAGAAAAAGCCAGCATTTGTGCAGGAGATATCCCTTTAAAGAAATCTAGATATTTTACTTTTGTAAATAATCTTAAAATAAGCGGATACACTACTAAAATCATAAGCAACAAACCTGCAATTACGGTAAGTGAATATTTACCTAAGGCAATAAATAAGGTTGCGCTTGCTCCAAAATCAACTACAAGCCCTGCAAGTAAAGCGAATACTCCATAAGGTGCTGAAAGCATTATTAAATCAACAATTTGCAATATTATATCGTTTATTCCATCAAAAAAACCTTTTACATGATGCGTTTTATCATTTGGCAACATTACCATAGCTATACCAAATAAAATTGCAAAGAAGATTACTTGCAACATATTACGGTTATTACTAGCAGATGAAAAAATATTAGTAGGAACAATATCGACAACAAATTGCATAGGACCATCCTCTTTCACATTGGCTGCATCCACAATTTTCTTGTTGGCCCCTAACTTAGTACTTTCAGTTACCTCTATACTTTCTTTATCAAAATCGGAACCAGGATTTACAGTATTTACTAAAAGTAAACCAATTGTAACCGCTATTACTGTTGAAGTCAAATAAATAGCTATAGTTTTTCCTCCAATACGGGAGAGTCTGGAAATATCAGATAATGATGCTACTCCTTTTATAAGAGAAGCAAATACAAGTGGTACAGCTATTAATTTTAGTAGATTTACAAATATAGTACCCCAAGGTTTTA
>CAJWUS010000024.1 GCA_913047525.1 uncultured Flavobacteriales bacterium
GTGTGAAAATAAATAAACCCTTTATCATCTATATGGGTTACAATAAATCCAATCTCATCCATATGAGCCCCAATCATTACTCTTTTGCTTTCTTTTCCTTTTTTTATTGCAATCAGATTTCCTAAATTATCTATTTTTATTTCATCTACTAATGAAGTTACTTCTCTTAGTACAATTTCTCTCACTCTTTGTTCGTGCCCTGGCGCTCCTGCTACCTCACAAATCTCTGCTAATAATTTTGTATTTATTTTTTTACTCATAACTTTACGCTCTACTTAATTTCATCATATTAGTCATTCCTTTTTCATTTGCTGGCATACTCGCCACATTGATAACTAACTCTCCTTTCTTTATTAGTTTGTTTTTGATTAAAATCTCTTTGGTTTCCTTAATGGTTTGATCAGTAGTTGTACCTCTATCATAATAAAATCCTTGCACCCCCCATACTAAAGAAAGGGTGTTTAAAATGGAGTGATTGTTGGTAAAGGCGTAGATAAAAGCGTGCGGCCTATGGCTTGAAGTTTTTATGGTATTATAACCAGAATAGGTAATAGTAATTATTGCTTGTGCTTTTGTTTGCTCTGCAATTTGACAGGCGCTTGAACAAATTGCAGAAGATAAACCTCTTTCGTTTTTTGAAGATGTTTTTGTTGCTTCTTTTTTTGAAATATTATGTTCGCTCCTCTCTACATCTCTAATTATTTTTCGCATGGTGTCAATTACTTTTGTTGGGTGTTTCCCAACTGATGTTTCTCCGCTAAGCATCATTGCATCTGCTCCATCAATCACTGAATTTGCCACATCATTTACCTCTGCTCTTGTTGCTGAAATATTTTTAGTCATACTCTCGAGCATTTGTGTCGCAATTACTACTGGTTTAGATTGAGTGATACATTTTTCAACAATCAATTTTTGGTAAACTGGAACTTTATGAAGTGGGATTTCAATCCCTAAATCTCCACGCGCCACCATTACTGCATCTGCTTGTGTAATTATATTATCAATATCATCTATTGCTTCTGGTTTTTCAATTTTAGCAATTACCCGAGCATTTGAGGTTTTGTTTTTCCGGATTATCTTTTTTAGTTTTATTATGTCCTCAGATGAACGAACAAACGATAGGGCTATCCATTCAATTTTTTCTCCTAAAATAAATGCTAAATCTTTTTTATCTTTTTGTGTTAAACAGGGTATGGATGTTTGAGTATCAGGAAGGTTTACTCCTTTATTAGAATATAGTTTTCCGCCAAAAATAACTTTTGCTTTTATTGTGTTTTTAGAATTTGAATGAATTGTTTTTAGTACAATTTTTCCATCATCCAATAAAATCCTATCTCCTTTTTTTACGTCTTTTGCAAAAGAAGAATAGTTTATAAATATAGCTTTTTTGTCTTTTTTATTAGTGCTAAAACTTACCTCAGACGCTTTTCTAAGTGTCCTTGGGGTTTCAAAATTCCCCACACGAATTTTAGGCCCTTGCAAATCGGCAAGTATTGCAGTATGTACATGTAATTCCTGATTTATTTCTTTTATTATAGTTATAATCTCTTTTGCCTTTTCGTGCGAGAGGTGGGAGAAATTCAGTCTACACACATTTACTCCCCTGCTTATCATTTTCATCAATATTGCTTTTGATGATGATGACGGGCCTATTGTTGCTATTATTTTAGTTTTTCTTATCATGAAAAATAAATGGGTTTAATGAGCTTATACTATCTAAATCAAATTCAAAAATCAACAAAATTTCGGGTATTTTGCTTAACTTTCCAATAAATTCTTCTTTTTCTTTTTCCCAAAAAGGATTTTGAATTTTTAGAAAGTAGTCTATATTCTTGTATTTTGGTAATAAATGCCCTCCTTTTGAGTAATTAGATATTAAATCGTGGTGGATTTCTAAATCTTTATCTTCAGAAGTGAACCTACTAAACTCAACTTCTGTTGTTTCTTCTGGGTTGTGGTATTTGTTTTTAATAAAGTTTACTTTTAGCCTATTGTTCATTTCCCAACACAACTTATATCCTTTTGCATGGCTATTAATAGCCAGCACTATAAAATCAACTTCATCTAAATATCCAAGTGTTAATGATTTCATAAATAACTTTTGCTAAGCTACGAATAAACCTTATATTTTTTTAACTACTACAGTCGCATTGTGCCCGCCAAAACCAAAAGTATTACTAAGTGCATAATTGACGGTTCTCCTTTCTGCCCTGTTGAATGTTAAATTTAACTTCTCATCAATTTCAGGATCTTCTGTTTTGTGGTTAATTGTAGGCGGAATAGTGTTTTCTTTTACTGCCATAATACAAGCGATAGATTCAATTACTCCAGCAGCACCTAATAAGTGGCCAGTCATGGATTTTGTGGCGCTAATGTTTAAATTATATGCGTGCTCTCCAAATAAGGATTTAATTGCTTTTGTTTCGGCAATATCGCCAAGTAGTGTTGATGTTCCGTGTACATTGATATAATCAATGTCGCTTATTTTTGCATTTGCATCTTCTATTGCCAAGCGCATTACATTAGATGCGCCAAGCCCTTCTGGGTGAGGCGCGGTAATATGATGGGCATCAGCTGTTAGTCCTCCTCCAACTACCTCAGCATAAATGGTGGCGCCTCTTTTCTTGGCATGCTCATATTCTTCTAACACTATCGCTCCGGCCCCTTCTCCCATTACAAAACCATCTCTATCTTTATCGAAAGGGCGAGATGCTGTTTTTGGATCATCATTTCTAGTGGACAAGGCCATCATTGCATTAAATCCTCCTATCCCTGGTTCATAAACACAAGCTTCTGATCCTCCTGCAATAAAAATATCTGCTTTGTTCCATTTAATATAATTGAAGGCGTCAATTAATGCATTTGTAGAAGAAGCACAAGCAGAAACAGTTGTAAAGTTTGGTCCTCTAAACCCATATTTAATAGAAATGTGGCCAGCAGGGATATCAGAAATTAATTTAGGAATAAAAAATGGGTTAAACCTTGGTGTTCCGTTACCTGTTCCAAAATTTACCGATTCGGTATAAAAGGTGTTCATTCCTCCAATTCCAGAGCCCCAAATAGCCCCTGCTCTATCAGAATCTATTTTTTCAACATCAAGTTCTGAATCCTTAAACGCCTCATTAGCAACCACCATTGCAAACTGGCAAAATCTATCCAATTTTCTGGCTTCTTTTCTATCTAAAAAGTCGGTTGGATTAAAGTTTTTAACTTCACAGGCGAACTGAGTTTTAAAATTAGTTGCATCAAAAAGGGTGATTGGAGCAGCACCACTCTGTCCGCTAACTAATCCTTCCCAATATTCTTGCAGATTATTTCCGATAGGCGTAAGCACACCTATCCCGGTAACGACAACTCGTCTTGCATCCATACGCTTTTTGTTTACTTATACTGCTCCTTCCACAAAGGAAATAGCGTCCCCAACAGTTGCAATGCTCTCTGCTTCATCATCTGGTATTTGAATGTCGAATTCTTTTTCAAGCTCCATTATAAGCTCAACTGTATCCAGTGAGTCTGCCCCAAGGTCATTAGTAAAGCTTGCCTCACTGGTTACTTCGCTTTCGTCAACCCCTAGCTTGTCAACAATAATTGCTTTTACTTTTGTGGTTACATCTGACATGTCAAAATATTTTTAAATTAATATGCTGCAAAGAAATACATTAATTGTGCAATTTGCAAACATTTGTTTTATCTCTTCTTACAAATATTTTTGTTCCTTTGCTCATTATTTTTAAACTTTTTATGCCGTGAAAAGTCATGTTGCCATTTTTGCTTCAGGAGCTGGCACAAATACTGAAAATATTTGTCGTTTTTTTACTGATACGCCTGATATAAGTGTTGTTTTAGTTTTGTCAAACAAAAAGAGTGCTCTTGTTTTAGAAAAGGTGAAAAAACTGCAAATAGATGTATGTGTTTTTACAAAAAACCAATTAACTGATTATGTTTTTATTCAAGAAATACTTGATAATTATGGTGTTGATTTTATTGTTCTAGCTGGATTTTTGCTTAAAATCCCAAAAAAAATGGTGAAAAACTACCCCAACAAAATCATTAATATTCACCCCGCTTTACTGCCAAAATATGGCGGAAAAGGAATGTATGGAGAAAATGTTCATAAAGCTGTTTTAGAAAATAAGGAGTCGGAATCTGGAATTACAATTCATTTTGTAAACAATAACTATGATGAGGGGGAAATTGTTTTTATGGCAAGGTGTCCTGTTGAAAAAGTCGACACTCCTGAATCGTTAGCTAATAAAATTCATAGGCTAGAAAAGGAGTATTTCCCTAAAATAATTGCTTCTATAATTCGAAAAAAATGATTACACTTTATACAGATGGTGCTTGTAGTGGAAATCCAGGGCCAGGAGGGTATGGCTTGGTTTTAATAAAAGGAAGCAACCGTAAAGAGTTGTCGGCCGGTTATCGACTAACTACTAATAATAGAATGGAACTACTTAGCGTGATTGTCGGTTTAGAATCTTTGAAAAAAGAAAAATCATCCGTTATTGTATATTCTGATTCTAAGTATGTGGTGAATGCAGTGGAAAAAAAGTGGGTTTTTTCTTGGGAAAAAAATAATTTTGGAAAAAAGAAAAATCCAGATTTATGGATTCGTTTTTTGAAGGTTTACCGAAAACACACCATTACATTTGTTTGGGTAAAAGGGCATGCAAACAATAAAGAAAATGAGCGGTGTGATGGGTTAGCCGTTAAAGCTACTGAGAACAATCCTCTTGAAATTGATAGTTGGTATGAGGGGAATGTTGCAAACAAAAACGAATTATTCTAGTTTTTTGTTAAAGATATATCGAATTGTACTAGGTCGATAAATTCTTGCGATCTGTTTTCCAAATCTTGATGTGTAAGTTCTTTTATTCTTTCTGTTCCAAATTTTTCCACGCAAAATGATGCCATTACCGAACCGTATATTACTGCTCTTTTCATGTTTTCAAAAGAGATGTCCTTTGTTTTTTCTAGATAACCAATAAACCCTCCAGCAAAACAGTCGCCCGCTCCTGTCGGGTCAAAAACATCTTCAAGGGGAAGTGCTGGTGCAAAAAATACTTCTTCTTTATTAAATAAAAGAGCGCCATGTTCTCCTTTTTTAATTACTAAGTAGTTTGGTCCTGTTTCGAGTATTTTTTTGGCAGCTTTTACTAGTGAGTATTCCCCGGAAAGCTGTCTTGCCTCTTCATCATTTATGGTTAGTACGTCTACCTCTTTTAGGGCTTCTTTTAAGTCTTCTAAAAAAAGATCCATCCAAAAATTCATAGTGTCTAAAACAATTAGTTTTGGTTTTTTTTTCATTTGATCCAACACTCTTTTTTGTATAGATGGCATTAAATTTCCCAACATTAAAAATTCTGATTCTTGGTATTTCTCGGGGACAATCGGATTAAATGTTTCTAAAACATTGAGTTGAGTATCAAGTGTGTCTCTCGTGTTCATGTCGTTGTGATATCTTCCTGACCAAAAGAATGTTTTTTCGCCTTTTTTAATTTGAAGCCCTTCTGTATCCACATTATGTTTTTCCAAAGTGTCTATAGCGTGTTTCGGAAAGTCATCTCCCACAACAGACACAAGGTTTAATTTTTTAGTAAAAAAGGACGCTGATAAACTGATGTATGTTGCGGCTCCACCAACAATTTTATCCCTATTTCCAAATGGTGTTTCGATGGCGTCAAAAGCTACTGTTCCTACTATTAAAATACTCATTTTGTTTTTTTGCAAATATATTGCATAATTAACTGCTTTATACTAATATTGCAAACCATTTTTTTAAATAATTCCTCCTTAGCTCAGTTGGTTAGAGCATCTGACTGTTAATCAGAGGGTCCTTGGTTCGAGTCCAAGAGGGGGAGCTAACAAAAAGCCCGGCTAAAAATAACCGGGCTTTTTGCGTATTAACCAAACCTTATTTTATTTCATTACCACAATTTTTTGGGTTTGTTTGCTTTCATTTGTCCGAAATTGACAAAAGTAAGTTCCGTTTGACAAATGCTTGGTATTGTAATAAAAATGATGTTGGCCTTTGAGGTTTTTTTCCTCAAAAATTGTTGTTACTTCTTTCCCTTGAAAAGTATATAGTTTGATGCTTACCTTACTGGCTATTGGCAAATAATATGAAAATTTTGTATTGTTTTTAGATATATTATTTATTACTTCAAAAACTAAGTTTGGTTTATTTGTTAGTACTTTTTCGTTTACCCCATCCTGATTTAAGACCAATAATGCTTTTTCTGTTCCAATCCATTTGTTGTCATTTTCGTCAATATAAATACTATAATGATTCATTTTCTTTTCTGTTGCTTTATAGAGTTTCCATTCAACACCATCAAATGATGATATCCCTTCTTGTGTGCCAATCCAAATTCTATCATAATCATCAACTGTTAAGCAGTTTATTGTGTTATGAGGCACTCCTGAATTTTCTTGTGTATAAACTTTCCAGCTTTCGTCTGATAAACTTAGGAGTCCTTTTTTAGTTCCAATCCATTTTGTGTTGTTTTTATCAATAATTATATTCCACACATGATTATCTGGTAAGGGGGAGTTTTTGCTGTTGTATTCGTTTACTGTTTTGTTGTTAATAACCAAAAGTCCGCTGTTGGTTCCTGCCCAAATATTATTTTCCTTGTCAATTGCTAGTGATATAAAATCATCATTCTTTATTTTTTTGTTTTTTCTGCTAAAAATCACCACTTTTTCCCCATCATGTTTTACCAATCCTTTTTCGGTTGCCAGCCAAATATTTCTATTGTAGTCTATTACAATTTTTCTTATTTTATCAGATGGTAAATTACTGTTTTTTATATTAATAATATTCCATTTTTTTTCTTCTATTTGTAATAATCCTGATGCTGTGCCTATCCAAATTGTATTTTCTACTTCTAAAATGCTTAGTATTTTATCAGAAGGGAGATTACTGTTTTTTGTGGTAAACACTTTCCAATTATTCCCATCAAATAAAATTAACCCCTCCTGGCTTCCAATCCATTTATTATTGTTTTTGTCAATAATTAAGGCTGTTATTTTATTATCTGGCAAGTTGGTGCTCGCGCTATTATATACTTTCCAGATGTCATTTTGCCCAATTGCAGTAACAACTGAAAGAATAAGTATTATGCTCGTTAGTGTCTTCATTTTTTAAATTCATATATTTATTTTACGAGCAGCTTTTTTAATTCGTTACGCCTAATGGTTATGAAAAATATTTCTTCTTTTGTTTGTCTTTTTGTTTTTACATGAATGGACTGATTGGGGTTGTTATGTTTTGAACGACTCTTTGCTTGTGGAAAATGCAAAAAGAAAAAGTTATTTTTTGAAAGGTTCTCTTGTTGTTCTTAGAACACTCTCACATAGTTTGTATACAAATTCAGGATATGGCCATGGACACTTATTGCCAGCATCTGATACGAAATGGCTTGTTGTCTCAGTTGATTCTATTGAGCAGATAAGTGGTCTTAATTTTTTCATTTTCTACCAAATCGTTTGGAAAACAACATGGAGAAAATTGCTGATTTAAACGATTGGGTTTAGTTTAAACCCTTTTTTTTGAATAGTTTTTGTTTGGCTTTTTTATTTCTTTTTTTGCTATTTACCCCTACTTTTTTTCCGTCTTTTAACAAAATCAATTTGTATTTATTTCCGTCTTTTCCTTCTGTTTTACTTGATGGCTCGTTATAGGCCGGGCATTCGCTTTTTGTTTTACAGGAACACAAAATAAAAATAAAAATAATGCTTGTTAGTATTAGTATTTTAGATTGTTTCATTTACAAACAAAATTAACATTAATTTTGCCACACACAAAATTGATAGATGAAGAAAAGAAAAAGAGGAAGATTATCTAAAGACCCTTATTCGAAAAAAGAGTTAATTGATGTGGTTTTAAGTTTTTTTAGAGAAAGTCCGCACAAAAACTTTAATTACAAACAAATCTACAAACTTCTTGGCAGTAAAAATCCTGAGATAAAAACGCTTATAGTAGGTGTGTTACTTGGCTTGTATAAGAATGGAAGTATCCTAGAAATCAAACCTGGAAAGTATAAATTATCCGAGCATTCTCATAAAAAAACAGGGATTATAAAATCGGTTTCTTTTGGGGGGCTGTTAGTTGAAACAGAGGATAAAGAAGAGGTTTTTGTTAGTTTAGATTATAGCCGGTTTGCTTTTATTGACGATATGGTTTCTGTGCTTGTTTTTCCACAAAAAAAAGGACGCAAGAAGGGAGAGGTTTTAAAGGTTTTGGAAAGGAAAAAATCTTCTTTTGTTGGGGTTTTACAAAAAGCTTCAAACTTTGCTTTTCTTATTCCTGACAATAAAAAAATCCCTTTTGATATTTTTATTCCGAAACAAGAATTGAAATCAGATTATGTCGGAAAAAAACTTTTGGTTGAGGTTACAGATTGGTCGGAAAACAGGAAAAACCCTGTTGGAAAAATCATTTCGGTTATTGGAGAGGTTAATAATCACAATGCTGAAATCCACTCTATTTTATACGAATACGATTTGTCCCCTGTTTTTCCTGAAATTGTGACAGAAGCTGCTAAAAAAATGCCTCTAACTATTTCAGGAAAAGAAATTAACTCTAGAAAAGATTTAAGGGGTGTGGATACTTTTACCATTGATCCTGATGACGCAAAAGATTTTGATGATGCGCTTTCTGTTAGAAAATTAGAAAGTGGGAATTGGGAAATAGGAGTGCATATTGCGGATGTTTCTCATTTTGTAAAAAAAGGGAGTGTTTTGGATTTGGAAGCCGAGCAAAGAGCTTCCTCTGTGTATTTGGTGGACAGGGTTGTTCCTATGCTACCTGAAGTTGTTTCAAATGAAATTTGCTCACTAAAGCCTAATGAAGATCGGCTTTGTTTTTCTGTTTTGTTTACCGTGGATGAAAAAGCAAATTTGCTTGATTATTGGGTTGGTAAAAGCATAATTCATTCTGATAAGCGTTTTACTTATACTGATGCTCAGGAAATAATAGATGAGAAAAAGGGTTTGTTTTCTAAACAACTTCTGCTTTTAGATCGTCTTTCAAAAATATTAAGAAAAACTCGTTTTAAGCTTGGGGCTCTTGACTTTGAAAGTTCGGAGGCTAAGTTTGTTTTGAATGAAAAAGATGTACCTGTTGAGGTTTATTTTAAGCCTGTTTTGGATACAAATCATATGATTGAAGAGTTTATGTTGCTTGCTAATAAAACGATTGCAACACTGGTGGGGAGGCCAAAAAACAAAAGCCGATCGCGCCATTTTGTGTATAGAATTCATGATGTGCCTCTTTCTGAGAAAATTTCTTCATTAAGGCGGTTGGTTAAAAAGCTAGGGTACAATCTTGATTCTTCTTCAAAAACAAACTTGGTTTATTCGTTAAATAACTTACACAAACGTATAAAAGGAAGTAAAGAGCAAGATATGCTTGAAAAACTAATTATTCGTTCAATGGCAAAAGCTGTTTATAGCACAAATAATATTGGTCATTATGGTTTAGGTTTTGATTATTACACCCATTTTACTTCTCCAATCAGAAGGTATCCTGATTTGATAGTGCACCGTCTTTTAGAACAATTCCTTGATGGGAAAAACTCTGTTAATGAAGAAGATTTGGAGGCGGTTTGCAAATCTTGTTCAGAAATGGAAAAAAGAGCTGCTATGGCAGAAAGGGATTCTATAAAATATATGCAAGTAAAGTATATGCAGTCAAATATTGGAAAAACATTTTCTGGTATTATATCTGGGGTAACGGATTGGGGTTTATATGTTGAGCTTTCTGAAAACAAATGTGAGGGGCTTGTAAAAATCAAAAGCTTGAAAGAAGATTATTTTATCCATGAGGAGGAGAAGTTTGCCCTAATTGGGGTTGAAACAAAGGTTCAATACCAATTAGGGCAAAGTGTTCGGATAAACGTAGTGGCGGCCGATTTAGATAAAAGGCTGCTTAATTTTATTATTGTTTAATTAACTTTTGGTTCCACACCCACTCTTTTCCTTCTAATTTAATTTGATATATTCCGTCTGCAAGAGAAGAGATATCAATTGTTTTTTTACTTATTTTATTTATCTCAACAACTTTTTTTCCTTTTACATCTACAATTACAAAAGACGTTTCTCCTTTTGGTAAGTTTTCTAAAAACAACTTTCCTTTAGTTGGATTAGGATAAATTACAATTTCTGAAAGATCTTGTTCGCTAACCCCTGTTAATGGAGAGTTTATAGTGTTACAGTTTTGGTTGTTAATTGGGTTTGGATCTAATGAGTAGTTTGTCCAAGCACAAAGTTGTGCTGCTGGTGCCCCTACAGCCATTGGGCCCACAGGAGTTGAAAAAATATGGTTTATTGTGTTTCCTGGCGTAACGGTTGCTGTTACTGTTTCTGTTATTATTGTTCCAGAATTAAACTGATAATTAACATCAAAATTACTAGCCGTATTAATGCCAAAATTTTCTATTGTTACTTCAACATTTTGGCTCGTCCCAAGCGTACTTCCGTTTGCAGGAGTTGTTATGGATGTAATCCCTATATCATCTGAGAAAGGAATTTTTTCAACATCAATAGATATGAAAAAGTCTTCATTCTCAACATCCCTATAAGTTGACCAAAAATTACTAAGGACTTCATAAGTTTGTCCAGAAATCGGTGGTGTAACGTCTTTTCCTAGACCAATTCCTGCCGCCCCCATATACCACAAAACATACACTCCTCCACTAAAAATTGTGTCAGGAGAGGCGCATGAAACTATATTGTTTCCTGGAGCCACTACTTGTGCTGCAGAAACGGTTACCGAATCTAATAATGTTCCTGCTGTTCCGTTAAGCCCGTCATTGGCATATATTTTTGCGTCAAAGCTTGCCGCTCCAGCGTTGTTCTCAATATAAAAATTAGTGTTTTTTATAAGTGCTGGATAAAAAGGGGGCTCTAGATATACTGCTATCCCCCCATTTCCACCCGACCAATTAATACTTCCTCCTCCTGGCGTATGAGCATAGGTTAAATTAATTAATGCTTGTGTAGTATCTACCACCACTATTTCTTGTTCAAGAGTGTTGTTTGTGGGGTCCATATCTCCTGTAGCACCACTTAGCATTGTTACAAAAGTGTGAGGCCCTAATACGGATGATGTTGGTTGAAAGGTGTTTATTAATACAAAGGTAGTGTCTGCTCCTGCATTTAGCATGTTTAGTGTTGCACTATTTGATACTGCAGGAGGGGAGAATTGTGGAGATAAATTAGTTATTACTGTTGCTCCACCAAAAGGCGTATTTCCCTCGTTTTTTATATTTGTTTTTAGCGTGTAGTTTGCCCCGTCTGCCGATAAAAATATTCCTTTATTATCTATATTGTCATTCCAATTTACCGCTATATCTGTAATTACTCCCGGATTTGTTGATGGATCAAATCGTAATGCGTTTGGCATTCCTATATTTGGAGAAAACGCATCAAAGTATATTCCTGATGTGTGTTGCAACCCAAAAGACCCTACTTTTGATTGAACCCCAACTTCAATATCTGTTGAGTTAGTTGTTGCAGCCATATCTCTATCTTTATAATTAATTACTATTGTAGAGTCAAGTTTGTTTAATACTATTTGAAAAGTGTTATATCCTACCCATTCTTGTCCTGTTATAGGATTAAGATTCGGGTCTGTCCAAAAAGGAACATTTATATAAGAAATAATAGTTTGTGTTGGGGTATCATCAAAGTAACATCTTGCTGGATTTGCTATAGTTCCTCCAGGAGCAATAGTTGTTGTGTCAGGAGCAAAATTCAAATCACACATAAAACCTGCTATAAAATTATTTTTTGCATAAGAATTTGTTGGCATCATAGGGAAAGGAGAAGAAACTTGAATAGGTTTAAACCCAACATATCCGTTAGATCCAATCCAAATCTTATCTACAGAATACCAATAATAATCAAATGCTGGAGATATATTAAATGGTCCTACAATATTATCATCTCCTAAACCATCCACATAATTTTCAATTTGTTCAATATCAATCCAACTGTAATTAGCTGGTCTTGTTGGATGATCGCTGTTATACCAAGTATAACCATAAGGTCCTGGTCCACCAGAATTTTGTGCTAATATTGTTAAACTTAAAAAAATCAACGTTAAAAATAAATATTTTTTCATGGTTTTAGGTTTTTAAATGAAGCTGTGAAATTACACATTTTTTTGAATTTTCAAATTTTAATTTAATTCTATTATATATATTATATATTTTAAGAAATTAATTTAAAAATAAATTATTATTATTATATATAACTGTTAGTATGGTTAAAAAAAATACATTATTTTTTAGATAAGTAAGTTATTAATAAATATAAACAACTTCTTTAATAAAAATAAATAAATAAAACCTGAAACTTAAATATATAACTAACAATAAAATTAAATTGTTAATTTCAATATTAACCTTTGTTTTTTAATAAATAATTATAAATTTACAATCAATAAAAGTTAATAAGTATATTTAAAACTAATAAGTAAAAAACAATAAAAATACTTGACTTTAAAGTTTTAATATTGACTTATTATTAAATTTTAAAAAACAAATTTTATTTATTGTTTTTGATTACTTATTTATTAACAGATCATTAATTTGGAATATTAATAACTTAATAAAAATAACTAGAGTAAAAAATACAACTATTAACACACTGTTAAAATAAATAAAAATGAAAATAGGATTAGCGTGTGATCATGCGGGTTTTGAATATAAAGAACAATTAAAAGAATACTTGTCTAGTAAAAACCATAAAATTGACGATTTTGGGTGTTATTCTGAAGAGAGTGTAGACTATCCAGACTTTGCACACAAATTAGCTGAAAGTATTGAAAAAAAAGAAAATGAATTAGGAATTCAATTTTGTGGAACAGGAAACGGAATTAATATGTCGGCCAACAAACACCAAGGAATTAGGGCGGCACTTTGTTGGAATACCCACATTGCAGAACAAGCAAGATTACACAACAACGCAAACATACTAACTATGCCAGCTCGTCATTTAGAGTGGAAAGAAGTAGAAAAAATTGTAGACAGCTTCTTGAATACAAATTTTGAAGGAGGAAGACATGAGAGAAGAGTAGATAAAATTAAAATATCTTGCAACAATCGTTAATAGTAAAACCTATACTACTCCACAAAAACTTATAGTTTTGTAAAATGAGAAAACAACTTATTTTACTTTTATTGCTACCATCAGTTTTGCTTAGTCAAGAAAATGTAAAATTTTCCAAAACCATAATTGTACAAGACCTGGAAAGGCATCTTAATATTTTAGCTTCTGACTCTTTAGAGGGAAGGGAGACGGGGAAAAAAGGACAAAAAATGGCGGCAGACTATATTGCAAATCATTTTAGAGAGATAGGAATACCGCCATATAAAAAAGACACCTATTATCAAAAATTCAAAGTAAAATCCGGTAGACATGTTTGTAAATGTGAAGACTGTGATGTTGGATTTGTTAAGCAGCTTTTTGGAAAGAAAAGGAGAATAAAAGGAGAAAACGTATTAGGCTATATTGAAGGAGGTGATTTAAAAAACGAGCTTATTGTTATTACCGCTCATTACGATCATTTAGGAAAACACGACAGCTTGGTTTTCAATGGAGCAGATGATGATGGTTCAGGAACAGTAGCCGCCCTGGAAATTGCAGAAGCATTTATATTAGCGAAAAAAGCAGGAAAAGGACCTAGAAGGTCCGTGCTTATTATGCCAGTTTCTGGAGAGGAAAAAGGCCTTTTAGGAAGTAAATATTATACGGATAATCCTATTTATCCACTTGAAAACACGGTAGCAAACTTAAATATTGATATGATTGGAAGGTTAGACGATTGGCACGATACAGCCAACTATGTCTATTTAATAGGAGCAGACAGACTAAGTCAAGAATTGCACGATATAAGTGAGCGAGTAAACAAAGAGTACATTGGTTTAAATCTAGACTATAAATTTAATGAAGAGGACGACCCCAATAGGTACTATTATCGATCAGACCATTATAATTTTGCAAAAAATAACATTCCTGTAATTTTCTACTTTAACGGAGTGCATGAGGATTATCATAAAGTAAGCGATACGGTAGAAAAAATTGATTTTCAAAAAATAGAAACCATAACGCGCTTAGTGTTTTTAACTGCCTGGGAATTAGCGAATCGTGATGAAAGAATAGTTGTGGATAAAGCAGAAAACTAATTGAACTTTTTGATTAGAAAAAAGTCGGGATGAGAGGATTCGAATTTTTTACCAAAAACTATAAATCAAACTTAATACCCTGAGCTAAAGGCAACTCTTCAGTATAGTTAATAGTATTTGTTTGTCTTCTCATGTAAATTTTCCAAGCATCACTACCACTTTCTCTACCTCCGCCAGTCTCTTTTTCCCCACCAAAAGCTCCACCAATTTCAGCACCGCTAGTACCAATGTTTACATTTGCAATTCCACAATCACTACCAGCAACAGATAAG
>CAJWUS010000025.1 GCA_913047525.1 uncultured Flavobacteriales bacterium
AAATCTTTTCATAACTATTTTTTTAGGTTTGTAAAATTTAGGGTGCAAATATAATACTATATCTTGTTTTATTTCAAGGATTATAATAAAATCTTATTTGTTCAAAATCAAGCTTTTAATTTCTTAATCTTTATTCCAAAGTAACCATAAGTAATAGTCATTAAAGGGGAAATCAAATTAAAGAAACAAAAAGGTAAGTAAGCAAAAGTAGCCACTCCTAAAACTGCTGATTGTGTTGCTCCACAAGTATTCCAAGGCACCAAAACTGATGTTACCGTTCCGCTATCTTCAAGTGTTCTGCTTAGATTCTCTGGAGCTAACCCTTTTTCTTTGTAAGTATCAGTAAACATTCGACCAGGAACAACTATACTTAAATATTGGTCAGATGCAGTAATATTGAAAAACACGCAAGTTCCTACAGTTGTTGCAATCAAACTTCCAGTATTTTCAGCATATCTGATTATTGGTTCAGCAACTCTTCTTAAAAGTCCTGCTGCTTCCATTGCTCCTCCAAAAATCATAGCACAAATAATAAGCCAAATAGTATTAAGCATACCAGCCATTCCTCTAGTTGAAAGTAGATTGTCTATCATCTCATTATCGGTATTAATTGCAATATCACTTCCCATAGCATTGATAACTGCCATATAAGCTGAGCTAAAATTTAAGGTGTCAGCATTCGTGATCGACATAACAACTTCTGACTGAAAGATAACTGCAAAGATTCCTCCGAGTAATGTTCCGATTAAAAGTGCAGGAATTGCTGGTGTTTTTTTAATAATAAGCGCAATAACCAATATAGGAACTAAAAACAGCCATCCACTAACATTAAAAGAATTGGATATAGCTGATAATAGCTCATTTATATCTTGCTCCCCTGATGTAATATAGGTAAATCCTATAACTAAAAAAATGATAAGAGTAATTGTAAAAGAAGGAATCGTGGTGTACATCATGTATCTGATGTGAGTAAATAAATCAGTCCCCACCATTGCAGGAGCTAAATTTGTTGTGTCTGATAAGGGAGACATTTTATCTCCAAAATATGCACCTGAGATAATTGCTCCACCGATTAATCCTGTTGGCAAACCAAGTGCTTGACCAATGCCTAAAAGAGCAATACCTATTGTTGCGATAGTACTCCATGAACTTCCTGTTGCAAGAGAAACTATTGCAGTGATTACAGCAGTTGCAAATAAGAATATTTTAGGATTTAAGATTTGTAGACCGTAATAAATCATTGCTGGTACAATACCGCTCAACAGCCAAGTTCCGGCAAGTGCACCAATTAATAGTAAGATAATTAATGATGGGGTAGTACTAGATATGCTTTTGCTTACTCCATTTAATATTGTATTCCATTTTGATCCAAATTTAACTCCAATCATTGATGCAGTTGCTGCTGCAAAAAGTAATGCTAATTGGTTTGCACCTCCAAGTGAGTTGTCTCCATACAAAAATACATTGTAAGCAAGTAATACTATTAAAACTATAATTGGAAGTAGTGCAAAAAAGTAAGGTATCTTTTTACCAGTCATCTTGTAAAATTAAGATGGTAAAGATAAGAAAATAGAGAGTAGATTCTAAATTAGAAGATTGAAGTTAGGTTCTGATGAATTAAGATTTTTTTTCTTCCTCATAATAGCCGTAGCCATCAGAACCATACCCATAGCCGTAGCCATAGCCGTAGCCATAATTGTAACCATCTCCATATATCGATTGGTTTTGCTGAAAATCATTAATAATAATATGCATATTTTTAATATGGTTCTGGTCAAATAAATTATTCATAGCGCCTAGCATATTACGTTTAGTATAATTATGTCTTATAACATATAAACTAATATCAGCATATCTCATTAAAATTGCGCCATCTGTAACAAGCCCAATTGGTGGTGTATCAATAATTATATAATCATAAGTTTTATTAAGCTTAGTTATTAATTCTTGCATACTTTGACTATCCAACAACTCAGCAGGATTAGGAGGTGTTGGTCCTGATCCTATTACATCTAAACTTTCTATTTTAGTTTTTTCAATTACTTCCTCTAATGAGGACTTATGAATTAAATAACTGCTTAAACCTTTTGACTCATTAACATTAAAATCTTTATGTAATTTTGGTTTTCTTAAATCCCCACCAATTAAAATTGTTTTATGTCCTGATAATGCAAATATTCCAGCAAGATTCATAGCTACAAATGTTTTCCCTTCACCTCCAATTGAGGAAGTGATAGTAATTATTTTATTGTCTTTATGGGCTGCTAAATATTGAATGTTTGTTCTTAATGTCCGGAATGATTCAACAATAATAGATTTTGAGGCAATATTAACAACCAAACTTTTTTCTTTTTCACTATGACCAATAAGGCCTAAAATCGGGACATCAGTACCATTTTGTAAATCTGATTTACTAGAGATAGTATCACTAAAGAACTCTTTTAGTGATATATATGCAATTGGACAAATTAGTCCAAAGAGTAAAGCGAAAAAATAAGTTAACCCCTTGTTTGGTGTTGTTGGTTTCTCACTGTCTAATCTAGCAGGGTCAATAACTTTATGGTCTGATTCTGTCCCAGCTTTTGCAAGAGAAGCTTCATATCTTTTTTGTTGAAGATAAATTGAAGTTTGCTCATTATATTCATGTTTTCTTTTAAGAATTAAATAACTTTTTTCTAATTCAGGTAATTTGTATATTTTATTGTTAAAAGAATTTATTCTAACTTTTAAATCTTTTTCATAAATTAAAGCAGAAGAAATAAGATTACGAACATTCTCAATAATAGTGTTTTTTGTATGTTTTATTTGAGAAAGAACTGCCTTATAAGCAGGGTTCTTCGCAGTAGTAGTTAACTGTAATTCATCTTTCTTGGTATCTAATTGTAATAATTGATGAATTAAGCCATTTAACTCTGGGTTACTTATCCCCATTAATGTTGGAGATACTATGGAATGTGCATCACTATCGTCTTTTAAATAAGATAATAAAGATTGATAATATTTAATGTTTACAGATTGCTCTGATAATGTATTATCCAATTCTTGCTTTTGGAAGTAGGTTCCAAAATCTTTATTAACTATATCAAGATTCGGATTTTGTTTTCTAAAAATCTCTAGTTGATTTTCAATAAGTGTTAAGGAATCTTTTATTACAGCAAGTTGCTCATCAATAAAGTAAATTGTATTAATAGCCATTAAATTTTTCTCGTCCAAACTATTTCTTATATACACTTCTGTTAATTTATTAAGAATCTGTATGCTTTTTTTAGGCGTTCTTCCTTTAATATTTAGCTTTAAAATAGAGGTTTCTTTATTTATAGGATTTATGGTTATTTCTCTAATTAACTTTTGCGCGAGGACATTTGTTTGGTGCAGTTTAAATGAAAATGTTTTTTCATTATCAATGATGTTATCTAAATTAAAAGATGGTGTTCTTTGAATTATGAAAGAGAAAAAAAGATTTGAGATCTTTTGGTCAAACTCAAATGTTTTGTCAATATTAATATTTCCCAATAATGTTTTGTCAAGTTTCTCAGTCTTTAAATTGCAAGGGAAATGATCTTCAGCACTTACCGAAAGTTGAAATTGATTTTCATTAATTATTTCTAATTCATATTCAACGCCTGTTAGTTGAACATGTGAAGAATCAACAATAATCTTAAAAGGAGTATTCTCAAAAAGCTCATTAGTTTGAAAGAAACCGTGTTGGAAATAAGATAATCCTAACCCTAATTCTTTAATTACTTTCTCAGTATTACTATAAGAATTTAGAATTATAATTTCATTCTTTAAATTTTTCTTTCCACTAAAAAGTTCTAGTCCTTCAAGTAAGTTCTCAGCACCTAATTGAGTATTGCTATCATCTCTGATTAAAAGTGTAGAAGAAACACTATATTCAGGAATAGTATATCGGTTATTGAGAGTTCCTAAAAAGAAAAAAAACAAGAAAGAAAGTAAAAAATAATGCCAATAACGAAGATACTTAAATAATATCGCTTTTATATCAATAGTTTCTTCCTGATTCTGCTCTTTATTGTGAAATTCAGGCATTTTATTCTGTAATTCTTAGAAATACATTTACCATAAGAGTTAAAGTTGTAATTGCTGATAATACAACTTGAGATTGGGACTTTCTAAAAGTCCGATATTTAAGTGGTTCAACATAAATTAAATCATCATTTCTAAGGTAATAAAAATCAGATAACAGCAATTGCTGATCAGTCAAATCAATTGTATAAATATTTTTCTTATTATTATGCGTTCTTACTATTTTTAATTTTTGTCTATTAGCATAATCAGACAAATCTCCTGCCATTGCTAATGCCTCAAAGATAGTTACACTTTCTTTGAAAACTGGGAAAGTTCCTGCATTATTTACCTCCCCTAATATAGTAACCTGAAAATTTGCTAGTTTTACAATTACAATGGCATCTTGCAAATATTCATCTACTACTTTCTGAATAGAAACTTTTGCCTCTTCCAAGTTTTTCCCTAATAAAAATATCTTTCCAATAACAGGAATCTCAATCATTCCTAAACTATTGATAGTTGATCCATTCAAATACAAAGAAGACATTGAAGTGTTATTAGCAGAAGAATTAGTATTAGTTTCAATATTAAAAAATTCATAAGATTTATCATTTGAATTTAAAACCCTTACAAATAAAACATCTCCTATCTCTAAGTGATGAACCGGAGGTGTGATAGATATCTCTTTCCCAGAGACCGGATTGTTTTTCATATAAACTATCTTTCGCATAGGGATGCAACTCTGCAAAAGGAGAAAACTCAAAAGAACTATAATACTAAAAAATCTACTTGTTTTTTTCATAATTCAGATTTTAATTTGCCAAAAATACAAAATGTAAAGATGTTAACGCTATAAACCTACAAATTGTATCAGCTTTTGATATAATTTTACTACCGGTAAGCCAACCACATTATAGTAAGATCCCTTAATTTTTTCAATACCAATTAAGCCAATCCACTCCTGAATGCCATAAGCCCCCGCTTTATCAAATGGCTGATACTCCTTGATATAATAATCTATTTCTTCTATGCTAAGTACTTTGAAATGCACCTCTGTTTCAGATGTAAATACTTTTTGTTTATTTTTACTTGCTAAACATACTGATGTGATCACTTTGTGTTTATCTCCTGATAAAAATTGTAACATTTCTTGTGCTTCTAACCTGTCTTTTGGTTTGTTTAAAACCCTATCTCCTTTTACTACAATAGTATCAGCAGTAATTAATATTTCATTCGCTTTTATTGTTGCAGATAAATTCTCTGATTTTACTGCTACTAAGAATTCTGTTACTTTTTCAGGAGATAAATGTAATGGATAGTTTTCATCCGTATTACTTATTCTTATCTCAAAATCAATTCCTAATGATCTTAATAACTCTTGCCTTCTTGGTGAGGCAGAACCCAGAATTATTTTTTTATCTTTTAATATTCTGACTAACATCTTATTGCAGATAAAAATAGGTGAAAAATGGGATGGAACATATCCCTAAAAGCATAATGATTTTACAAAACTGACTCAAATAGTAAAAGTCTGTTTTTGTTTTTGAACTGGATAATTTCAACATAAAAAACAACAAAGCTATTTGTAAAATAGCAGTGTAAATTATGGCATATTTATCCGTTCCCCAAATAAGCACAGATTCATAAATTTCACCATCCAATTTTATACTGTTTAGAAAAATTATTTGCAACTGAAAATACTGCCAAAACCCCACAATTCCAACAACTAAAAAGGACAAACAAAATACAATTATTTTGGTTTTTTTGCTACCCAAAACAATAGCCAAAGTTCTAGAATTTATTGCGACATCTCCCTCTTTGTCTTCTATGTCTTTTATAAATTCCCGGATTAAGGTTAATAAAAAAGAGAATAATGCATAAACGAAAATTATTTTAACAATCATCAATCCACTTTCATTTCCAGGGAAATGCACAACAGGAATAATATCAAAAAGGGTAGTATTTATAAGTACTAAAGCAGTAAGAATCGCTACATGAATATTGCCAATTAAAAATGCTCTTTTCATGGATTTAGAATATCGCCATAAAAAGAAAATACAATACAAAAATATCAAACTATAAAGTGGTTTCCCAATAATAATAGCCAAATAAGCCCCTGAAAAAAGTGCAACTATATTTAAGATAAAATACCAAATAATAGCAGTTCGAGCTTGAAAACAAACTCCTATAACCAAGCTGTCTTTTTTATTAATTAAATCCGTCTCCACATCATATATATCGTTAATAATGTAGCCAGCTGCCGTTATCAATATGGTCGTAAATACAAATAGTGAAAATTCAAGATTGCTAAGTGCCGGAAAAGGCAAAAATGTTTTGGTGAAAGCAAAGCGAATAAAATACTGAGTCAGTGCTATAATCAGTAAGTTTTGAAAGCGAATCAACCGTAAAGAAGCAGCAATTTTTTGCATATTATTTTTGCTTTAAAATTTGAGCCGTTATTAAATTGTAGATTGCTTTCAAATCATCATCTTCTAATAAATTAATCTGTTTTTTGATAGTCTCCAAATCGTTTCGTTTGGCTGGCCCTGTTTGTGCATTTGATGGAGATAGGTTTTTTATTTTATTGGCAGTTTCGGTAATTAATGGCTTTAACATCTCAAAATCCAAATCTGATTTTTTTAATAAATCCTCCGCAACACAATACATTTGATTAGAAAAATTACAAGCAAATACTGCTGCTAAATGTAAGGTTTTCCTATGATTTTCGTCTATTTGATAAACATTATTTGAGATGCTTTTAGCCACTTCCAATAAAGTATTTTCAAAACCTTTATCCCCAGCAGAAATACAAAAAGGAACTTCTTTCATATTAAGAAAAATGTTTTTACTAAAAGTTTGTAGTGGATAAAACACTCCTGCATTTTCAATGCTTACACTGCCAGAAGTATGGGCGAAAGGCATGTTTTTTATTTGGGCTGCAACAGAAGCAATTGTATCATCATTTATGGCAATAAGTACAAAATCGGCCCTTTTTATATTAGTAATATCCGTACCAAAATCTGTATTTAGCTTTTCGGCTAAGCCTTTTGCACTGTTTTGTGTTTTGCTTATTACTTGAATAATCTGATGGCCCGCGCCAAATAAGGAAAGCCCTAAATGATGTGCAACATTACCAGCTCCTATTAAAATAATCTTCTTCATTCTTTTGAAGCGAAATTAGTTTTTTAAGCAAACAAAATTATAGTTTTGCAAACTAATTAATTTGAAATGGTTAATCGGCTTCTCAACTTTTTATCCTCCATGAAGTTTGCGGCAATCTTATTGTTTGCTTTTGCTTTTTCCATTGGATATGCCACTTTTATTGAAAACGATTTTGGTACAAGAGCTGCAAAAGCCCTTATTTTTAACTCCTGGTGGTTGGAAGTAATTCTGATTTTGTTGTGCCTTAGTTTGATACTGAGTGTTATCAAAAATAATATGTTTTGTTGGAGTAAAATCACGATCTTAGTTTATCATCTTGCTTTTATTATTATTCTGATTGGGGCTGGCACTACAAGATATTTTGGTACAGAAGGGATGATGCATATAAGGGAAGGAAGGATGGAAAATAGTTTTGTGTCTGATGATTTGTATTTACAAATAAAAGTGGATGATAAAACTTTGCAATATGAGTACAACAAACGGCTTTTTCTATCTCCAATTAGTAACAATAATTTCTCTATTCCTATCGATTTTCTGGAAAACGACATAAGCATTGAATATGCCGATTTTATTCCAAATGTAAAAGATTCATTGTTTGATAATATAGCAGGAGGAATCCCAATTATGCATTTAGTTGTTCCAGGAAATAATGGCATGCAATCTGTTTTCCTATTGGAAGGGGAACAAAAAATTATTGCAAATAATACCTTTACCTTAAACAATCCGCAAGAAAAGGCAATCAATTTATTTTACAATGATAGCCTGATGTTGGTGGCTAATTTTGATATCGAAAGCATGAGCATGCTGGATAGAAGCACTGCAACTCTTTCTAAAAACAAAAGAAATAATTTAACAACAAAAAAATTATATTCTGCTGAAAACTTGCAATTTGTGGTAAAAGAAATTCATGCCAAAGCAAAAATAGTATCGACAAGTAAATTCCTGAAAATGGAAAATGGTGCTGAAGATGCTCTAATAGTAAATGTGAATTGTAATGGGATAAGCAAACAAATTGAACTTATTGGTGGAAGCGGATATGTAAGTCCTAAAAATAAATTTGCTTTGGAAGGGTTAAACTTCACACTTTCCTATGGAGCAAAATATTTGCAAACGCCATTTTATGTTAAGTTAAAAGACTTTCAAGTGGAAAGATATTCTGGCTCTATGAGCCCATCCTCCTTTGCATCTGAGGTAAGTGTAATTGATGGGGATAAGGAAATAGATTACAAAATTTTCATGAATAATGTTTTAAATTATAAAGGGTATCGGCTTTTCCAATCCTCTTATGATAAGGATGAAAAAGGCACTATTTTATCGGTTAACCATGATTGGTGGGGCACGCTCTTAACTTATGTCGGTTATGGGCTTTTGTTTTTAGGAATTGTGCTTACTTTTTTCTCTTACAATACAAGATTTAGAATACTTAGTATGAAGCTAAAACTTATAAAACAAAAAACATTTTTACTGCTTTTGGTTTTTGGCTTTTCTTTTTCTAGCTCAATTGCCATGGAATTAGAAGCTAATGTAGATAGTTTGATTCAAGCGAATTTGATTGATGCCACTCATGCAAAAAGAGCAGAACAACTTTTAGTACAAGACAATGGCGGAAGGGTAAAACCCCTGAGTACATTATCCACCCAATACATTCGAAAAATTTCCCGTAAGCAAGAATTGTATGGGCAATCTGCCACCCAAATACTGATTGGAATGATGAGCAATCCTGTGGCTTGGGGCAATATTCCAATTATTAAAATTTCGAATCCTGAGCTTAAAAATGTCTTGGATACGAAAGAAAAATTAGCAAGCTTTATTCAATTATTTGAAAAAGACGGAACTTACAAACTAAGTAAATTTGTAGAAGATGCATACAAAAAACAACCCAGAAACAGAGATAAATTCGATAAAGATGTAATTGCAGTTGATGAAAGGATAAACCTTTGCTATCTTATTTTTAATGGTGGATTTCTGCGACTATTTCCACTTGCAAACGATAGCAATAATGTATGGCATCCTTATTCCAAAAATGAACTTTTTTCTTCCAACGATTCCCTCTTTGTAACTAATATTATGAGCATGTATTTTAATACCATCAAGTCAGCAAAAGAAAATAAGGATTGGGCAACCGCAACTGAGATTCTGGACTATATTCAGAAATTTCAAGAAAAATATGGAGCGAAAGTTATCCCTGCTACTTACAAAACAAAATGGGAGGTCTATTATAATAATTTACAGCCTTTCTCTAAATTATTTATGAGCTACTTTATACTTGGATTTTTGCTTTTGGTCTTTGTAATTATGCAAATATTTAAGAATCGAAAATGGCTTAACGTATTGGTTACAATCCTAAAATGGCTGATATATAGTAGCTTTGCACTACATACCATTGGGCTTATTGTTAGGGGGGTAATCTCAGGACATGCCCCTTGGAGTAATGGTTATGAGTCTATGATTTATATTTCTTGGGCGACTCTACTTTCTGGTGTGCTTTTCAGCCGGAAATCTGTACTTACATTGGTAGCCACAACTATTGTTGCATCCCTTTTGCTAATGGTTGCTCATTTGAACTGGCTGGACCCTGAAATTACAAATTTGGTGCCAGTTCTAAAATCCTATTGGCTTATGATTCATGTGGCAATTATTACAGCAAGCTATGGCTTTTTGGCTTTGGGGACCATGCTTGGTCTTTTTGCGCTTTGGCTTATTTTTATTGGAAATTTTTCAGGAAATAGGAAGTTGAATTTAATTTGTGAAGAGATAACTATTATCAATGAAAAATCCTTGACCATTGGACTCTATATGCTAACGATTGGCACCTTTTTGGGTGGAATTTGGGCAAATGAATCTTGGGGAAGATATTGGGGATGGGATCCAAAAGAAACTTGGGCTATGGTAAGCATTTTAGTTTATGCTATTATTTTACATTTGCGTTTTATTCCTGCTTTACAAAACAAATATGTATTTAACTTGGCGTCTCTTGTTGGTATTTGGTCTATTATTATGACTTATTTTGGGGTGAATTATTACCTTTCAGGATTACACTCTTATGCGGCTGGAGATCCAATGCCGATTCCTTCTTTTGTATATTACCTGATTGGGATTATGGTACTTTCTGCTATTTTAGCAAAGTTAAATTTTAAATCTTCTGAAAATGAAAATTGATATATTGGTTTTTGGTGCTCATCCTGATGATGTGGAATTGGGCTGTGGAGGAACTGTTATTAAATTAATATCACAAGGAAAGAAGGTTGCTATCATTGATTTAACAAAAGGAGAATTGGGAACAAGAGGGACTCCACAAACAAGAAAGGAGGAATGCAAAAATGCCACAAAAATATTAGGGGTTGAGATACGAGAAAACATGGATTTCAAAGATGGCTTTTTTGAAAATGATGAAAAACATAAATTAGAACTTATTAAAAAGATAAGAGAATATTGCCCTGAAATTGTAATTACTAATGCCCCATCGGATAGGCATCCAGACCATAGCAGGGCATCACAAATAGTATTGGACGCTTGCTTTTTATCAGGACTAGAAAAAGTAGAAACAAAGCAAAAAGTTTGGCGACCAAAAGCCATTTATCATTATATTCAGTTCAACCATTTACAACCCGATTTTGTAATTGATATAAGTGGGCAAATGAAGAAAAAAATAGAAGCTGTAAAAACATACAAAACCCAATTCTTTAATGCGGACTCCAAAGAAACAGAAACTATCATTTCAAAAAAAGGATTTCTAGAAAGTGTAAAATACAGAGCAAAAGATTTGGGCAGATTATCTAACTGTGAATTTGCTGAGGGATTTATTTCCCATCAAATGTTAAAGGTAGATTCCTTTTTTGATATAAAATAAAGCATAAAAAAAGCCGAGCATATCGCTCGGCTTTTAATCTAGTATCTCAAATCTATTTGGTTACAACCAACTTATTGCTAAATGTTTTTCCAGCAATTTGCGTATTGATATAGTAAATTCCAGCATCATAATTTTCAACATTTAGAATTGCCAAGTGGTTTCCTTTACTAAGTGTAGTGTTGTTATTGTAAACACTTCTGCCCAAAACATCTACTACATGAATACTCATTTTTGATTTTTTCTCAATTTTAAAATTAATGGTAGTTTGATTCTTAGTAGGATTAGGATATACCTCCAATGTTAAATTATTATTTATTGGATTATTATTTATTGCAGAAACCACAAAATTGGTATCCAATTCCAAATAAACGATATCATTCATCCCAACCGCATCCTCATCTCCCCTAACGGTTAATCCTGGTTCCATGTCTTTTTGATAAACTAAGCGAACTTTATCATCCACATCTCTTTCCATAGAGGCAAACACGCATTCTCCCATTCCTAAAAATAAAGAAACAGGCGTAATGTCAATTGGGTCAGTCCAACTCATTCCGCCATCATGCGATTTGATAATATTTACATGACGATAATTTTGTGCCCCACTATCATATATCTCCATTAGTGATGAAAAAGAAACATAGATAGTACCATTTGCATCAATTCCACAGCTTGGCATGGAAGAAAGAGAAGAGTAATAAATACCAAAATCAATATAATTTAAAGCAGAGTCTCCATCCATATCCTGAGCAGATGCAATCACGACTACATTATTTGACCACCATACTGAGTTAGTTATCTGTCCTCCAGTATCTGCTCCCATTCCTTCATTCCAGTATAATAAGCCATTTGTGTAAGGAAAATAAGAAGAGCTTGCATCAGATAAATCAGCATCTAATATTCTCATATTACCAGCAAATACATGTGCCATACCACTATTATCAAGCAATAATGCTCCAGATCCATCAGTAGTATAAAGCGAATCCATCACGCCATCATTATCTAAATCAATTCCATCATCTGTCGCATACTTATCAACAGGAAAATCAAGTACTATTGTTTTAGTCCAAGTATCTCCATTATCAGTTGATTTCATAATAAAGGTATCATCCCATTCTCCAAAAAATGCAATACAAACAATCTCTCCTTGTGCTTTAATAGCATAACTATCTCCTCCAAAACGAGTAAACATAGAAGTATCAATAGTGGGTAATTGCATATCTTGTATGTCCCATGTTACACCTGCGTCTTGTGAGCGATAATATAACAAAGCACCATCCAAACCATTATAAATCGTACCAGAAAGTCCAGTTGGGGCAGTAACTCCAATCATATGAATACTCTCACCATTATTTCCGCCAATTGCTGATCGATTCCAAACTAAATCACGATACACACCATTACTATCTTGTGAGGAAACAATCTGCTCAGTCCAAGTGCCAGAGCCAATAGTATTTCTATAAGTCATTTGAAAATAGGAATTTGCTGTATTATGAGCAATTGCAATTTCTTTTCCAGAATTTGTAGCAAGCATTGAAGGCCAGCCACATCTTGAAGTTTCTAAGCGAGAAGTTGGTTGTGAGCCCCAAGCTGTTCCATCAAAAAAGTTATAGCCCGTTCCTCTATCTGTCCAGGAAGTATTAAATTCAGTACTTCTTGTCCATGCCACAGAAATTGTGCCATCATGATGATGCAGAATTCTGTCCATAACAGTAGCATTGGATTGCAAATCGTAAGTGGTAGTTCCTACAATATACTCATTGATAGGCATAGCCATTCTCATGGAAGCAGTTGATGGATTTGGCTCCCTTATCAAATCTTTCAATACCTCATCCCCTCCCATAATCACTTTGTCGTTAATCACAGCAATATCAGAAGCGTTAAACACTTGATTTGGTGCTATTTGAGCCATTAGATTTGCGCCAAATAATAATGTAAAAATAAATAGTAATCCTTTTTTCATAATCTTGTTTTTTAGGTTTAAAAAATAATTGAGCGGTAAATTTAGAAATAATTTTACTTCAAGCGATTATAAAACTGAAATAATTTCTCTGCTTCTGATTGCCAATTAAATTTTGTTTTTGCCCAGCGTAAAGCATTCTCTTGAAACTGTTTTCTTATGGCAGTATTGTCTAACAAATTTTGAAGCTCCTTAGCTAAAAGTTGAGCGTCTCTTTTTTGTAAAATAATTCCACAAGTTGTTTCATTTATAATAGCGGTAGTAGCAGATAAATCCACAGTAACAATTGCTAAACCCATTGTCATATAGTTAAATAATTTGTTTGGAGGACCAGCTAAAGTATTGCGTTCTTCATCCGTATTTGTAATTATACCAATACTGCATTCGGCTAATGATTTTGGCACATCATTATAGCTAAGCCAGCCCGTAATCTCAATATTTTCCTCTAAATTATTTTCTTTTATTTTTTTTTCTAAATATTTTTTCTCTTCTGCAAAAACATCTCCAATAATTCTGAATTTGAAATTAGGTTGCGTAGTTTTTAAAATAATCAACGCTTCCACAATCAATTTTAATCCTCTATTGAACCAAAGAGATCCTTCATGACAGATAATAACTTCAGTATTTTCCTTTTGATAATTTAAAAAAAAA
>CAJWUS010000026.1 GCA_913047525.1 uncultured Flavobacteriales bacterium
AATACCATAAAATTAACTCCAAAAATTGTATCTGGTCTTGTAGTAAAAACTTCTATTTTATCTTCCATATCTTCAATCTTAAAACTTACGGAAGCCCCTTTAGATTTTCCAATCCAATTTTTTTGTATCTCTTTTATTGATTCTGACCAATCAACAGTATCCAATCCACTAATCAATCTGTCAGCATATGCGGTGATTCTTAATGACCACTGCTTCATTAATTTTTGTTCTACATGGAAACCTCCTCTTTCAGAAACTCCATCTTTTACCTCATCATTAGCAAGTACAGTCCCTAATCCTTCACACCAATTTACCCAAGTATCTGACAAAAATGCTAATCTATAATTCAATAATATTTTTTCTTGTTCTGTTTCTGAAAAATTATTCCAATCATCTGCAGAAAATTGTGGAGTATTTTCATCACAAACTGCATTAGATTTTTTATTCCCGTTTTTATCAAAATCTGAAATTAATTCTGAAATTCGTATCGCTTTATCTTCATTATTACAATAATAAGAATCAAAAAGTTGTTTAAAAATCCACTGGGTCCATTTGTAATAATTGGGATCGGAAGTTTGAACTTCTCTACTCCAATCATAAGAGAATCCTATCTGATTTAATTGTTTCCTGTATCTTTCAATATTATCTTTTGTTGCAATAGATGGATGAATTCCTGTTTGAATTGCGTATTGCTCTGTTGGTAATCCAAAGGAATCAAATCCCATTGGATGAAGGACATTAAATCCTTTCAATCTTTTATAACGAGCAAAAACATCAGAAGCAATATAACCTAGTGGATGCCCAACATGTAGGCCTGCCCCAGAAGGATAAGGGAACATATCCAAAACATAATATTTTTCTTTTGAAGAATCCTCAAAAACCTTATATGTTTCATTTTTTCTCCAATAATCTTGCCATTTTTTTTCTATCTCCAAAAAATTATAATCCATTTAAATTTTTTAAGTTGTGGCAAAGTTAAAGAAATACTGAATGTATTTTTTTATTTTTGGCATTTGATATGAATATTTAAAATCTATGTCATTAAAGAATAAAATAAAATCCTCTTCCATGTCTATAGTGATAAGTATGTCATTAGTGCTTTTTGTACTAGGAATACTAGGGTTTTTACTTATTAATGCTAACCGACTTTCCAATCATGTAAAACAAAATATTGGTTTTTCGGTAATGATAAAAGAAGGGGTGAAAGATGTAGATATTATGCAATTGCAGAAGTTAATTGATTCAAAAGCATATTCTTTGGCAACTGATTGGGTAAGTAAAGAAGATGCCGCCACCGAACTTCAAGAGCAGTTAGGAGAAGATTTTATTTCTTTTTTGGGCTATAATCCTCTATTGGAATCTATCGATATAAAGCTAAAAGCAACTTATGCCAACCCGGATAGCTTGCTTGTTTTACAGGAAGAACTAACAAAAAATGACTTAATTCATGAGGTATTTTACCAAAAAGATTTAATAGAAAAAATAAGCAAAAATATGCGGAAAATGAGCATTTTTCTGCTTTCTTTTTTCTTTTTACTTTTTATCATTTCTTTTACACTTATCAATAATACCATCCGTATTTCTGTTTATTCTAAGCGGTTTTTAATTCGTACTATGAAATTGGTTGGAGCAACCAATAAATTCATAAAAGGCCCGTTTTTATCTGATAGCATTTACAATGGTGTATATAGTTCACTTGTTACAATTTGTATGTTGCTTGCTGTTTTTCAGCTTTTGCAAAGCGATATGCCTGATTTTCTAAATATTCAGGATTTAAAAAGTATGGGTATTATTTTTGCTAGTATATTTGTGGCTGGAATTTTATTTACTTGGCTCTCTACTTTCTTTGCGCTAAGGAAATACCTTAGAATAAAAGAAAGTGAAATTTATTTATAATTATGAAAGAAAAAAATAATTTAGACTTTGCATTTAAAAAACAGAACTACATGTTACTGCTTGTAGGGATTACCCTTATTTGTGCTGGGCTTTTACTAATGATTGGTGGTGGGTCAAATGATCCGACTGTTTTTAGCGATAAAATATTCGATTTGCAAAGATTAACTCTTGCGCCAATTCTAATTGCTGCTGGCTTTATTGTTGAGATTTTTGCAATAATGCACAAACCAAAACAGAAGTAATAAATGGAGATTCTAAGATCTATTATTCTTGGAATTATTCAAGGATTAACTGAGTTTTTGCCTGTAAGTAGTAGCGGACATTTGGAAATTGCAAAATGTATTTTCCCTTCTGAAGTTCTAGCAAAAGAAAGTATGCTTATGACAGTGGTCTTGCATTTTGCTACTGCCTTTTCCATTATTTTTATTTTCCGAAAAGATATTGTGGAAATTTTTTCTGGGCTTTTTCAATTTAAAAATAATGAGAGTTTTTGGTTTTCTGTAAAAATTGTACTTTCCATGATTCCAGCTGTTGTTGTTGGTTTGTTTTTTGAAAGTGAAATTGAGGCACTATTTGGTGGGCAATTAATTTTAGTTGGGAGTATGTTACTAATAACTGGCGCATTACTTTTTTTAGCGGACAAAGCAAAACATGCAGAAAAAAATGTTGGGATTAAAAATGCAATACTCATTGGCATCTCGCAAGCCATAGCTATAATGCCTGGAATTTCCCGTTCAGGGGCCACAATTTCTACGGCTGTTCTTTTAGGGATAGATAAAGAAAAATCGGCACGCTTTTCCTTTTTAATGGTTGTGCCATTAATATTTGGAAAAATGGCAAAAGATATATTCTCTGGGAAAATAAGTTATGAAAGCAGCTCTTTCATTCCGCTAATAGTCGGTTTTATTTTCGCTTTCATTACTGGCCTAATTGCTTGCAAATGGATGATAAAATTAGTAAAAAATAGTCAGCTAAAATACTTTGCCTATTATTGTTTTATAGTAGGTGTTTTGGCCATTCTTCTTTTTGCATATAAGCAATTCCCTTGTCAGAGCTAGCCTCAAGTAAGATAAATAAGGACACAGATTTTTTGTCTGGAGCTTTATTACTTATTAACAAGCCAGCAGAATGGACATCTTTTGATGTGGTAAAAAAAATAAGAAATCTAATAAAGAAAAAACTGCACCTAAAAAAGATAAAAGTAGGGCATGCTGGAACGCTAGATCCACTAGCTACTGGACTACTTATTGTTTGCACAGGAAAATTTACCAAAAGAATTGATGAAATTCAAGGACAAAAAAAAACCTATACTGGCAATCTTATTTTGGGAGGTGCAACGCCTAGTTATGATTTGGAAACTGAAGTAAATCAAACTTTTGAAACTTCCCATATTACAAAAGAATCATTAGAAGAAGCGGCTAAACAATTTGTTGGAAAAATAAATCAAATTCCTCCCATTTTTTCAGCTTTAAAAAAAGATGGAAAACGCTTATACAAGCTAGCTCGAAAAAATAAAGAAATAAAATTGGAAAGCCGAAAAGTAACTATTCACAGCTTTAAAATTATAGATCTAAATATGCCAATAGTTAGCTTCAAAATAGCGTGTGGCAAGGGTACTTATATCCGCTCCATTGCAAATGATTTTGGGAGGGCCTTAAATAGTGGTGCACACTTATCTAAATTATGTAGAACAGAAATTGGAGAATACAACTTAAAAGATTCTTTTTCTCTTAATGAAGTAGAAGATAAAATCAAACTTATATAACCCTTGACTTCAGCCTTTGAATATAGTATATTCGCACCTAAAAATCAATCCTCAAGCTATGAAATCACAAATAATGAAATACAAACTTTCGCACTTTGTTTTTAACTTACCAAAAGGGCGAAAAGCAACAACTCCGGCAAAAAATAGAGATGAATCAAAATTGATGGTTCTTCACCGAGAAAGCGGGGAAATTAAGCATAAAAAATTCAAAGATATTATAGATTATTTTGATGAAGGAGATGTGATAATTTTGAACAACACCAAAGTTTTTCCTGCCCGACTTTTCGGAAATAAAGAAAAAACAGGAGCAAGAATTGAAGTATTTCTACTAAGAGAATTAAATAAAGAAAGTCGGCTTTTTGATGTATTGGTGGATCCCGCAAGAAAAATAAGAATCGGTAATAAGCTCTATTTTGGAGAAGAGGATGAGCTGATTGCGGAAGTAATTGACAATACAACATCAAGAGGAAGAACCCTGCGTTTTTTGTTTGATGGTTCTTATGATGAGTTTAAGGAAACATTAACCAGACTAGGGCAAACACCCCTGCCTAAATATATAAATAGAAAGCCAACAGAGGAAGATGATAAAAGGTACCAAACCATTTATGCAAAGCATAGTGGATCAATTGCAGCACCTACTGCTGGTTTGCATTTTAGTCGAGAACTAATGAAACGACTGGAAATAAAAGGAATAAATTTTGCTGAGGTTACCCTTCATGTTGGTCTTGGTACTTTTAGGGAAGTAGAAGTAGAAGATCTTTCAAAACATAAAATGGATTCGGAAGAAATAAATATAACACAAACTGCTGCAAATGTTATTAATACAGGGCTTGATAATAATAAAAGAATTTGTGCAGTGGGGACTACTTCTGTTAGAACAGTTGAAAGCTCTGTTACTACTCAAAATAGAATAGTCCCTTTTGATGGTTGGACCAATAAATTTATTTTTCCTCCATACGATTTCAGGATTCCGACTTGTATGCTAACTAATTTTCATTTACCAAAATCTACTTTGATGATGCAAATCAGTGCTTTTGCCGGACATAATTTTACAATGAAAGCATATAAAGAAGCTGTAAAGAAGAAATACAACTTTTACACTTATGGGGATGCCATGTTAATTTTATAAGATGAAAAGAGTTGCTTTAATAGTTGCTGGAGGAAAAGGGGAGCGCATGAATACGAAAACCCCAAAACAGTTTTTATTACTAAATAGTTTACCCATTTTAATGCACACCTTAAATGCTTTTTCACATTTAGATAAAATTATTTTAGTGCTTCCACAAACTCAAATTGAAAATTGGAAAGCGCTTTGTAAACAGTATAATTTCTCTCTAAAACATAGTACAATTGCAGGTGGAATAAATCGTTTTGGATCTGTAAAAAATGGTTTAAAAAAAGTGGATGATAATAGTATTGTTGCTATTCATGATGGGGTGCGACCACTTGTTTCCGAACATCTAATTGACAAACTAATTTCTGCAACGAAAAAGAGAATCGGAGTTGTGCCGGTTGTATCGATAAAAGATTCTCTGCGAAAAGTAGATGGGAATAGTAGCAAATCGGTAAGTAAAAGTAATTTGTATAAAGTGCAAACGCCTCAATGCTTTTTTGCTAGCACCATTAAGGATGCCTACAAACAAAATTTTTCACTCTTTTTTACAGATGATGCCTCTGTTTTGGAAAGTAATGGAGGAAAAATAAACACTATTTTAGGAGAAGAAAAAAACCTAAAAATTACTACTGAAGAGGATTTGAAGGTTGCTGAATTTTTACGCTAAAACCCTAACAAAACTCCCCTCAATAATCTTCATGCCTTCCAAATGTTGAATTAAATTCACCCCAGGAACTTTTCCTTTTTCTAAGCTGCCTAATTTTTCAAAACCAAGGGCTTCTGCTCCATTTTTAGATGCTATTTTAAGCAGTATACTCATATCAAAATTAGAATTTTCTTGCACAACTAAAAGCTCTTCCAAAATAGAAAGGGAATTATTAGAAGCCAAACTATCTGTTCCAACACAAAGTTTATCAGTGTCAAAAATGGAATAGTCTGGCAAAGCATTTTCAATATACAAATTTGCTTTTGGGCAAGTACAGTAATAGTGTTCAGTTAAATCTTCTTTTTTAGCAAAGGTATTATGCACTAAAAGTATTTTTTTGTTTTCTAATTCTTGTAAAATATCAATTGATTTTTTTCTTGTTTGCCAAATTTCTTCACTTGCATTTACACCCTTTAGCCAATCAAAAAAAGCACCCTCCTTATTTTCAAAAAGCTGATTTTCCTCTTTTGTTTCTTGCATATGAATGGTGAGTAATTCATCTTTTTCATCAAAATGATTTACAATTTCTTGTGCTAATTTTGTCGGCACTGAAAAAGGTGCGTGCGGCATAATGCTTGCTTTTCCCCCAATTGCTCTAAATTGATTTCTTATTTGTATAGCATTCTTTATTGTGTCTCTAATTTTATTCTCATGCACCTGAAAAGTTTCAATAAAATTGTAGTAAGTTAAATTACTTTTCTGCTTTTGTAAAAGCGTATCAGTTGTATTACAAATATCTCCAACTCCAACTATTCCATTAGCAATCATTTGCTGTTCTGCTTTCTCAATTGCATACTGAATGTCTTCTTTTTCAAACTCATTTCTTTGCTGAATAGCTCCTATAAAATCCAAAAAACCTTTCCCTTTTTCCGCAACTCCTTGTAAATGGCTCAGTTCCAAATGACAATGTGCATTTACAAATCCTGGACACAAAATACCCTCAAAAACCTCCAATTGTTCTGGCGGAACTTCTGCTCTATTTTCAATAATTGCGATAACTTCCCCCTTATCAGAAATTTGCAATACTCCTTCCTTTATTGGTGCAATGTGCAATTGATATAAATAATCGGCCGTTAAAAATCGCATAGCACAAAAGTAAGGAATCTGAATTACTATCTTTGCAAACCAAATGAAAGAAAAAATAGACATACGAAATATTAGTGTAGAAGACTTGCGTACATTTTGTGCCGAGCATAAATTACCCAAATTTAGAGCAGGGCAAATTGAGGAATGGTTGTGGAAAAAACGCGCTACCTCTTTTGATGAAATGACTTCTTTATCTAAAGATATGCGTAATTTGTTTGGGGAGCATTTTTGCATTAATCCTATAAAAATTCACAAGGGAGAAAGAAGTATAGATGGCACTATCAAATACAGCTTACAGCTACACGATAAATTATTGGTTGAGGGGGTTTTAATTCCTTCCAAAAAGAGAATAACTGCTTGCATTTCTTCACAAGTTGGTTGCAGTTTAGATTGTACATTTTGTGCTACTGGGACATTAAAATTAGAAAGAAATTTAACTGCTGCCGAAATATATGACCAAGTTTTCATCCTAAATGAAGAGTCCGTTTCTAACTTTGGCAAATCACTGTCTAATATTGTGTATATGGGGATGGGTGAGCCACTCTTGAACTACAACAATATGTTGGAGAGTATCCGCCTTATCACCACTGAAAAAGGAATGGGAATGTCGCCAAAAAGGATTACTGTTTCTACCGCAGGAATTGCTAAAATGATAATGAAACTAGCAGATGACAAGGTAAGGTTTAACTTGGCTATTTCCCTTCATAGTTCAAATGATGAAACAAGGAGCAAGCTTATGAGTTTAAATGATTCCGTTCCTTTGCAAGAACTTAGAGATGCCATTCGATATTTTTATGATAAGACTAATCGCAGAATTACCTATGAATATATATTCTTTAAAGGAATTAATGATAATGTGAATGACGCAAAAGGGTTGGCTAATTTTTGCAAAGTAAGCCCTTGTAAAATTAACTTAATTGAATACAATACAGTGGAAGGTTCCCCTTATGAAAAATCGACTAATAAAGTCACTGAAAACTTTATATCTTACCTAGAAGAAAAGAACTTGATTGTAAATTTAAGGAAAAGCAAAGGCAAAGATATTAATGCCGCTTGTGGACAATTAGTAAACAAACTCGAATAACTTTTAAACAAGCGAATTTTTTCAGAAGATTAGCACAAACTTCTTTGTATATTCGCTTTCAATCTTTTTGGTAATTTGAGTACGATAAACGAAATAAAATCTCCTATCAAACAAGAGATGCTTCTTTTTGAAAAAAAGTTTAAGGCATCCCTTAATAGCAAAGTTCCTTTGCTCAATAAAATAATGCATTACATCATCAAGCGAAAAGGAAAGCAGATGCGTCCAATGTTTGTTTTTCTGTCAGCCAAACTTTGTGGGAAAGTAACAGAAAGCACCTATATCTCTGCATCCTTAATTGAGCTTTTGCATACGGCAACCCTGGTGCATGATGATGTAATAGATGAAGCTAATTTCAGAAGGGGGTTTTTCTCTATCAATGCGCTTTGGAAAAATAAAATTGCTGTTTTGGTAGGTGATTTTTTATTGTCAAAGGGTCTGCTTTTAGCAGTAGAAAATAATGAATTTGAACTGTTAAAAATAATGAGTAATGCAGTAAAAGGCATGAGCGAAGGGGAGCTTTTACAAATTGAAAAAACAAGAAAATTAGATATTGAAGAATCCGTTTATTTTGAAATTATAAGGCAAAAAACAGCCACCTTAATTGCGGCTTGTTGTGCTTGCGGAGCAAGCTCTGCTACCAAAGATGTAGCAACTATAAAAAAGCTACATCTTTTTGGAGAAATGGCAGGAATTGCTTTTCAAATAAAAGATGATTTGTTTGATTATTCGCATAATCCGATTATTGGCAAGCCAACCGGTATTGACATAAGAGAACAAAAAATGACTCTACCCTTGATTTACACTTTAAGCATAAGTGATAACCCGCAGAAAAAGATGATAATTAATACCATAAAAAACCACAATAAGGATACGGATAAAGTAGCAGGCATAATTGAATTAGTAAAAAGTAGTGGTGGCTTGAATTATGCTACTAAAAAAATGAATGAATACCACCAAAATGCACTAAATATTTTGGAGGAATTTGAAGATGGAGAAGCAAAAAAGGCACTAAAACAAATGATTGATTTTGTAATACATAGAAAACAATGATTCCGAAAGAAACAATTGATAAAATATTTGAAGCGGCTCGAATTGAGGAAGTGGTAAGTGGCTTTGTACAACTTAAAAAAAGAGGCGCTAATTTTATTGGACATTGCCCTTTTCATGATGAAAAAACACCTTCCTTTACGGTATCGGCCTCCAAAGGGATTTACAAATGTTTTGGATGTGGGAAGGGAGGGAATTCTGTAAGTTTTGTGATGGAACATGAACATTATTCTTATCCTGAGGCTTTAAAATATTTGGCGGAAAAATATAGCATTGAAGTGGCGGAAAAAGAGTTAACTCCTGAGCAAAACATAAGAGCAAACGACAGGGATAGTTTGTATGTAATTAGCTCCTTTGCCAATAAATTTTTCCAACAGCAGCTATGGGAAAGGGAGGAAGGAAAGATCGTAGGATTAAGCTATTATAAAGAAAGAGGATTTACGGAAGAAACCATCAAGAAATTTCAGTTAGGGTATAGCCCAAAACAAAAAGATGCCCTCAGCAAAGAGGCTATAAAATCCTCATTTCAGCAAAAATATTTGGAAGATTCTGGTTTGTCCATTATTAAAAATAAATCTGCTTTGGATAGATTCAGAGAAAGAATGATGTTTCCTATTCATAGTTTTTCTGGTAGGGTTTTAGGCTTTGGTGGTCGCACTTTACAAAAAGATAATAAAGCAAAATATGTCAATTCGCCTGAGAGTTTGATATACCTTAAAAGTAAAATTTTATACGGTATTTACTTTGCTAAACAACACATCAGTAAACAAAACAACTGCTTTATTGTGGAGGGATATACGGATGTAATTTCCCTTCATCAAGCAGGGGTTGAAAATGTAGTTTCCTCATCAGGCACCTCCCTTACATCCGAGCAAATAAAATTGATCAACCGTTTTACAAAAAACATTACCATTCTTTTTGATGGAGATGCTGCTGGACTGAAAGCCTCTTTTAGAAGTATTGACATGATATTGGCAGAAGGCATGAATGTAAAAGTGGTTTTATTCCCTGACGGAGAAGATCCGGACTCTTTTGCACAAAAGTGTAGTCAGGAAGAATTGATAAATTATTTGGAGGAAAACCAAAAAGATTTTATTACTTTTAAAACAAATATATTAAGTAAAGATACAAATGAAGATCCGGCAAAAAGAGTAGAAATGATAAAAGATATCGCTTCCTCTATTGCGCAAATTCCTGATGATATCGGCAGATCAGAATACATAAAAGAGTGCAGTCGAATGCTGAGGGTAAAAGAATTGGATTTAGCAAAAGAGGTAAGCGCACAAAAGAATAAACGAATAAGCCCTTTCTCAGCAAAAAGTGAGAATTCAAGCAATTTGGAAGAAAAAGAAATTCCTACTTCAAAAATGAACAAAGAGGAAAAAGAAATTATTCGACTATTGCTCAATTATGGAAATAAGAATATGAAAGAAGAAGATCAAAAAATTAGTATTGCGTCTTTTATTATTAAAGAGTTAGAGGTAGATAATATTAGTTTTGAAAACGAGCAATACCAATCTATATTAGGTGAAATATCTGCTCATGTAAAAGAGGATGGAGAAATAAATTTGAATTATTTTACCCTACATCAAAACCCTTCTATAAGCAAATTGGCTATCGATTTGATAAGCAAAAAACATAGTTTGAGCGAAAATTGGAAATCACGACACCGAATACTAACTGGCTCGGAAGAAGATAAATTTCGAAAAGCAGTAGAAAGCTCTATTTATGCTTTAAAATTAAAACATTTGGACACCAAACTAGGAGATATTCAATTACAGTTAAAAGAAAATCCTGATGATGAGCGATTTACAAAAGCTTATGCCAAATATTTACAAACCAGAAGACAAATTGCGGAAAAATTAGGAAGAACCATGTGCTAATTACTTTTTATATCCCTTAGTTTTAATTGCAAATTTTTCCTGCCATTCCAATCATTTTCATCAATAGAATAACAAATATCAAATATTTGTCCATCTTTTATTTTTTTAAAATGATGGGCTAATCCAAATCCAATACTGCTTATTGAATTTCTGCTATTTTCATTTGTAATATTTAACCGTAAATGGGTTTTATCCGCTCCAACCGCTCTGCCATAACCACTATCTTTTACTGCTTTGGTAATAAAAATTGGCGTGCGATTTTGTGGCCCGAAAGGTGAAAATTGTTGAATAAGTCTAAATAATTTATCGCCAATATCATGCAAATCAAGTTCCATATCAATAGTAACCTCTGGGGTTAATTGTTCCTCTGTAATTGTATCAGAAACAGCCCTCTCAAAAGCATCTATAAAATCTTGTAGATTTTCCTTTTTAAGGGTGAGTCCGGCAGCATACATATGTCCACCAAATTTCTCTAAATATTTTTCGCATTGCAATAAAGCATTATACAAATCAAACCCTTTAACCGAACGAGCAGAACCCGTTAGTTCCCCATTCTTTTCTACCAAAACAACAGTTGGCTTATAATATGTTTCGATAAGACGAGATGCTGCAATTCCCACTACTCCTTTATGCCAATCTTGACTATAAACCACAGTAGATTTTTTACTGTCATCAATCATACTAATAGCTTGTTTTGTAATGTCCTGATCAAGCCCTCTTCTTGTTTTGTTTAACCGCTCTATTTCCTGCACTAATTTAGCTGCTTTAAAAGAATCCGTTTCTATTAACAATGCAACTGCTTTTTTGCCTTGCTCAATTCTGCCAGCTGCATTTATGCGTGGCGCTATCCCAAAAACAATATCTGAAATTGTCCATTTTCCTTTTCTGTTTGCTACATCCATTAATACCTTTAAACCAACTCTTGGATTTTTGTTTATCTGCTCTAGCCCAAAAAATGAAAATGCTCTGTTTTCATCAATCATGGGGACAATATCGGCAGCAATACTTACCACCAACAAATCAAAAAGAGGAGTAATCTCTTCAAAAGGAATATTATTTTTTTCACTAAACGCTTGAATTAGTTTTAACCCTACTCCACATCCTGAAAGTTCCTTGAAGGGATAGTTGCAATCTTTTTGTTTAGGATTTAAAATAGCAACCGCATTTGGGATTTCCTCTGCTGGATTATGATGGTCGCAAATAATAAAATCAACTCCTTTATCATTGGCATAATTTATCTGATTTACTGCTCTTATTCCGCAATCAAGCGCTATGATTAGTGTGTAATTATGCTCTTTTGCATAATCAATTCCTTGCAGTGAAATTCCGTATCCTTCCGTATATCTGTCAGGTATATAATAGTCAATATTTTCAGTAAGAGTAGCAAGAAAAGTATGTAGCATTGCTACTGATGTTGTCCCATCCACATCATAATCTCCATACACTAAAATTTTCTCATTATTTGCAATTGCAGATTGTATCCTCTCAACTGCTTTTTGCATATCCTTCATCAAAAAAGGATTGTGAAATTGCGAAAAATCTGGTCGAAAAAACTGCTTTGCCTCATCAAAAGTAGTTACCCCCCTTATCACTAATAAATGAGCGATCGACCTACTAACGCCTAAACTTTCAGCTAAATCATTTACGATTTTGTTATCTGTTTCTTTTATTTTCCACTTTTTCTGCATTGGTATTACTCATTATTTTTGTTTGTGTAAGAATTGAATATTTATGAATAAGTTCAAAAATTTCCGCTATCATTTTTTCATCCATCATAAAATCAATCGCATCTTTTTTTCGGCATCTTAATATCTCAAACCATCTTTTCAACTGGAAAATCGTGATTTTATTTTGTTGTTTAAAATTGGCAATTTGCTCAACTATCTTTTTTCTATCCGACAAAATACTTACAATCTGCCTGTCTAAAATATCAATTTTTTCTCTGAATTCTTTTAGTTTAATATTTAAAAAATCATCATCTGGGTTTGTTTTCCTGAGCACCAAATCATTTATTATTTGATATAATTTATTCGGTGTGATTTGTTGTTTTGCATCACTTAAAGCTTCATTAGGATTGTAATGGGTTTCTATCATCAGCCCATTCAAATTTAAATCCATGGCCGTTTGTGAAACTTCTTCTATCATCTGGCTATCACCAGCAATATGGCTAGGGTCACAAATAATAGGAATCTCGGGAAATTGTTCTCTTAATTTTATCGGCATTTCCCATTTCGGATCATTCCTGAATGCAGCATCTTCATAGGAGAAAAAACCCCTATGGATAGCTGCAAGCTTCTTAATCCCAACCTTATTTAATCGCTCCAAAGCACCCAACCACAAACTTAATTCGGGATGAATAGGATTTTTTACAAAAACGGGGATGCTTACTCCCTTTAAAGCTTCTGCAATTTCTTGCACATAAAAAGGATTTACAGTAGTTCTGGCACCAATCCAAAGCATGTCAATTCCTGCATTTAAACAAAGTTCTACATGTTGTGGTGTAGCAATCTCGGTAGCAATTTTAAGTCCTGTTTCTTTTTGGATTTTTTGTAGCCATTGTAATCCTTTCTCTCCTGCCCCTTCAAAGGAATTGGGCTTTGTTCTCGGCTTCCAAATTCCAGCTCTGAAAACATCAGCAATTTCTTTTATTGAATGAGATGTTTCCAAAAGTTGCTCTTCCGATTCTGCACTGCAAGGCCCAACAATCAAATATGGCTTTTTATGTATAAATTTATCTATTTCCATTTCTTCCCTTCAACAACAATTACAAATTCTCCTTTTGGTTTTTTCTCTTGGAAATAATGTAAAACATCATTCATAGATCCTCTTTTAGTTTCTTCATACATCTTTGTTAATTCTCTTGAAACGGAAACTAATCTTTCTTCTCCAAAGAAGTCACAAAACTGTATTAGTGTTTTTACAATTC
>CAJWUS010000027.1 GCA_913047525.1 uncultured Flavobacteriales bacterium
AGTGTAAAATTGCAGAAAGTTTTTCAACAAAAGTTAATAACTTTTAGAAGCTATAACTCACACCAAAAACTCCATTAAAACCAATCTCCTGATAGCTCCTCCAAAGTTCTTTCTTAGAATTTGTAAGATTGTTCAATTGTAGAAAAGCTGAAAGAATTTTAGAATAGTTGTATTGTAAGCTTAAATTAGCATGAAACTGTGATTCTAATTGTGAAATCTCATTATAATATCTTTCGCCTAAGTAATTGATGGATGGCTCTACTTTAATTTTATCTCTCAAATTAATTGGAGCGCTAATATTTGCAACAAAATTCGGTTTATAATATACTTTCTTGTCCCAACTATAATAATCAGCATATGCATTTACTGACAGAATATTACTTACCCTTCTTTCGTATTTTACACTAAGATGCAACTGTTTTACATCTACATAACCAATTTTAAAACGATTATAATCACCATTATTCACGCGTTGAAGATTATGAAAATTATCTATCATACCATAAGCTACAGCCCCTTCAAAAACTTCATCCTTTCCTAAAACATTACGCATTAAAAGATACAGTTCATCCCCAGAAGTAGTTTCTAATGCTTGCATAAAACCATGTTCGCCTAAAATAGATTGATTACTTCCATAAGAGTGAATGAAAGGATTCTCATCTGCAAGCGATTTAAGCGTATTTCTTTTTTCAATATGACGAATTCCACCATCAACTAATAAAATATCTTTCACTAATTCTTTAGTCGCTTTAATTATCGGAGAAATCGCAATACCATTAGGATCATAGTGCAAATTCAAACCAGTCTCAAACCTTATCCCAAACTTTTCAAAACTAGCTTTCGGGACAAAATGAAGTTCTTTGAACTCTGTAGCTTGATATTTTGAGTCTTTATTGTTATAGTTGATATAATCGTTAAATTCTATTTCCAAGTCAATTGGCAACTCATTAATTTCCTTTTGCAGATCAGCACTTAAATGGATTTGATTCTCTGACATTTCATTCAAATCGGAAGCAAAGAAAGTAACATTGCGAATCATTTTATTAGAAGCATTTTCTTTGCTTATAGCAGATACGGTAAATTTGGTGTAAGCAAATCGATTGTTTAAAAACTGCTCTTCTTCAAAAGTAGATGACTTGTCCCAATACAAAGCCGTTCTTCTATCGTAATCCAAATTAGCAATAAATATATGTTTTGCATTAATCTTCTTTCCGTACAAATGCAAAGTGTTTTTACTGTTTTTTGCTTGAAACCCTTCTGGTTTATACTTATTTGAAAAATGATTTAGCAGAACTCCATAGTTTAAATCTTTTGAACGATTGCTATTGTGCATAATAGTTGCTTTACTACCAATTCTATAGCCAGTTCCAAAAAAGACTTTACTATTATATAATTTCGAAATGGTTTCCGTTTTTACTTTAGCCGCTTTCAAGGGGCGCGTTTTGTAATCGGCTTTTAAGCTGTGCTCGGAAACAGTATATTTTTGGCTTTTATCTACTTTTATTGTATCTGAAAAAGTGGCTTGCTCGTTTAACTTGCTTGCCTCAGGCACGCTCGGCACAAATTGCTCGGTTACCCTTACTTCTGTAGCTTTTATATCTTGTGCTTTCACATTAGAAACAAAAAGCAAACACATGCTAACTAAAAAGACTTTATTCTTCATTTTCTATAATTTTTGGAATCTCGATTGTATCTATTTCTTCCTGAAAAAGTATCTCATAATTAATCTCATCATCAAAAATATTAATATAAGTTTCTGTCTCTTGCCCCAATGTAGTGTTAGAAATCTCTATTTCCAAAATTTGTTCATACTTCTTTCGGGCAATGATAAGTAATTCCTCTCCCTCATAATTCTCAATAACAGATTGTAGAGTAGCTTTTGCCTGAAAATTATTTTCATTTTGTAGGTAAATATCTGCGAGCAATATAAAACCCTTTGCAATCCAATAATCAGCTGTAAAATCATTTGCCAATTGGTAAATTATTGTTTCCGATTTTTGCAAACTATCATTCAAGAATTGGAGATATGCTATCATATATGTTGCCTCTGCTCCAACCTTTGATGTTGAATTTTCACTAAGAAAAGAAAAAGTTTTCTCTGCCTTTTGGAAATTTCCATGCACAAAATAAGAACGAGCCAAAATTATAGACGCTCTGCTTTTTAAGCTATTATCTATTTTTTCTAAGGTGAGAACTTTATTAGCGTAATTTATCGACTGCTCATTTTTATTTGTTTCAAATCCAATCATCAAGCGAATTACAGCCTCTCTTTTTACACTATTATTAGTGGCCATTTTCTCAATATTCTGATAATACTTATTTGACTTTTTAAAATCATTTAAGGTGAAATAATGCCTTGCTAAATACAAAAAAGAGGGCTCTAAATGTTTGTTGTTAGCTTCCACTACCTTTTTAAAAGAAGATAAAGCACATATAGTATCCTTTACTTTGACGCAACTTTCAGCTAAGTAATAATTAGCATCCACTGAAAAAATACCATTACTAAAATTAGTAATATACTTCTGAAATGTAGTTTTTGAAACTCCATAATCACCTTCAGCAAATTTCATAAAAGCAGTATTATAAGTTAAGGAATCTTGCTCGGCTCGACTTATACTTACTTGCGGCAAAGCATTTACAATATTTAAATATTCATCTACTTTGGCAATACTAACATAAGTTGCTCGTAAACCAGCAAGCGCCTGCTTAAAGGAAGTAGTTTGAGCATAATCATTCATGACAAATAGGAAAGATGCAATGGCATCATCAATATTATTGGCGTTAAAATGTATCATCCCTTTGCTCAAATGCACTTTTGCTTTCAACTCATCATCATTTACAAATAGTAGCAACTTATCGTAATAAGCAATGGCTAATGCTGCTTGATTAGTATTTTTGTAATGCACTGCCAAATCTTGCAAAGCATCATCATAATAAGCCGATTGCTTGTAATTATCTTCCAATTGTTGGAGCAGCTTTACTTTGTCAGAACTTTTCCCAATAAGCCCCAAACAAACAGAACGATTATAAATGGCGTAATCTGTATCGAACAAAGCATAATTAGCAGCAAGTTCATAATTTTTTTCTGCCATTCTAAAATCACTTAACATATAATAGCAATCAGCAGTTCTAAGATAAGCGTCATTCAATCGAATGGAATCCTTGGCTAATTTTGTAAACTTACGAAAACTATTTTTTGCTTTTTGGTAATTTTTCAGCTTAAAATAAGCATAGCCTAAATTGTATTGGGTAAAATTAGAGGAAGAGGGTAGAGAGATAGAAAGATACTCATTATACAAATCGGCAGATTTTCTAAAGGCAGCAATATTGTAATAAGAATCGGCCAGCCAATAAGTACTCATTGCAGTAATTTCCTGGTTTATCTTATATTTATTAGCATGTTCAAAAAGGGTAATCGCCTGATTATACTCCTGATTATTAAATGCTTTTACCCCAATGTAAAAAGATAATCTTTGAATTGCAGTTTTTTGGCTAACTGATGGAAACTCTAAATCTTTTAATTGCTCAAATGCTTGCTTATATCTACTTGTATTCTGGAAAGCATTTATCATCAAATCCTTTATCATTTTAGTGTTTTCCGTATTGCTAAAAGTGCTAAGATAGTACTGTAAAATATCTAAAACATTATCAAAAGGAAGATCCAATTCATAAGAAAGTTTTGCATAATTAAAATACGCATCTTCTTGCATAATAGTATTGTAATTGTATTCTGTTGCTTGCTTAAATGATTTTAGTGCATGATTTTTCTCCTGAATATTCAAGTAACTATTTGCTAAATAATAGGATACAAATTGTTTTGTGCTATCTTCTGAAAACTGCAATGGTTCTAGAAATCTTATCGCATTTTCAAAGTCCTGAATATTGTGGTAAGCATAGCCAACTTGCAGTCTATCTAAAGAAGAGGAATGGGTAGTCTTTTCAAAGAAAATTTCAAAATATTTTATAGAATTTTTAAAATCCTTTTTTCTGTAATAAGCCTCTGAAATCATCCTATTTAACTCTGCCTCCCTTGACGAAATCACCTCATCTAACATTGGCTCAGCATAAGCAATTAAGTCATCATATCTTTTTTGTAAAAAATAAATCTGACTTATATAATAAGGTACAATTGAAGCAAATGTTTTATCCTCTTGTAAATTAAAGAATCCATTAAGTGCTGCTTTATAATGCTTTTGTTTATAGGTAATATGAGCGTAAAAATATTGTGATAAGCCAGCATATTTTGATTCGGTATTTAATAATTTTGAGAAATAATATTTAGATGATTCTAATGAATCAAGAACAAAATAGGTGTAAGCTAATTTAAAATTATACTCACTAGTTTCATTGTCGCATTTTTGGAAATAATCTAAGGCAAAAGGATAGTTTGCTTGACGAAAATAAAATATTCCTAATTCATAATTAACACTATTTATTTTGGATGAATAAGGGTAAACACTCAAAAATTCATCAAACCAAAACTTTGTATCCTCATTAAACATTCTTTTTGAGCAAATTGCTATATGAAAAAGCGCATCTTCTTTTTCTGCATTTGTAGTTAAATTGTCGGTATAAATTTTTTGATATAAATACTGAGACAAACCGAACTTCTCTGCAGAAAAAAGGTACTTTGCTTGTTGCAGATTTTCTCTTTCTTGGCTTTGTGCCGAAAGCAAAAAGATACATAAAAAAAAGGTGCAGGAAAAAACAAACTTCTTAATCATATTTAAGATTGAAATCAGGATTAAAAGTAGAAAATAAGAAAACTATAAATAGGAATACAAATACAAGTTTTCAACAACTATTGCTAACAATTAGAAGGTATTTACATTCTTAAAAATGCAATATTTTATTTATTTTGCGTTTAATATTTTTATGATTTATATTTTGAAAATAAAGGGCACTGATAAAATTCCAGATTTTGTTCAAATTAGGGATCAGGACATGACTCTGCGTGCTTATTTCAGAATGGACCAACAAGAATCCGGGATTAGGAAGAATAACCTGGAAAAATGGAAAAAAGAGATAATTAGTGCCTTAGAAAAAATTCCATTTGGAAAATTAAAAAAATTAGACATTCAATTATGAATACGATTATTGAATTTAAAGCAGTTGATATTTTGCAAAAAACAAATATCATTTTTCAGAATATTAATTTTAAGATTTCTGCTGGAGAATTTATTTATATTATCGGAAAAACTGGAAGCGGAAAAAGCAGTTTGTTAAAATCATTGTATGCAGAACTGCCCATAAAAAAAGGAGGAATAGAGGTTTTAGGCTATGAAGTTGGAGAATTGGACGACAATAATATTTCCAATTTAAGACGAAAATTAGGAATCGTTTTTCAGGATTTTCAATTACTTACTGACCGAACGCTTTATGAAAACCTACTTTTTATTTTGGAAGCCACTGGCTGGAAGGATAAAGAAAAAATTAATGAAAGAATAAAAGAAGTGTTGGATAATGTACATTTAGAAAATTGCGAGAGTAAAATGCCTTATGAACTATCTGGCGGTGAGCAGCAAAGAGCCACAATCGCCAGAGCTCTTTTGAACCATCCGGAAATAATATTAGCAGATGAACCAACAGGAAATTTGGACCCTGAAAAATCGGAAAGAATAATTGGACTTCTAAAAGAAATAAATAATAAAGGAACAACCATAATTGTTGCTACACACGACTATTCCATTATCAAAAAGTTTCCCTCCCATACTTTTGTTTGCGAAAACCGTTCCCTAGTAGAAATAAATAGCGAGAACTTTTAAATCAAGAAAGTGCAACATCCGAAAATAAGTATAATCATTCCTATTTTAAAACAAAAACAGTTTCTTCAAAGAGCAATTGAAAGTGTAATAAATCAGGGTTTTACTGATTATGAGCTAATAATTATTGATGGAAAATCAGAGGATGGAACAATTGATGTCATCAAACAATATGAAAATAAAATTAGTTATTGGGAAAGTGCTGAGGATAGAAATGTGTATGATGCTATGAACAAAGCAGTTGCACAATCTAATGGTGATTGGCTTTATTTCTTAGGAGCTGATGATGAGATTTGCAAAACTACATTTCAAAATATTTTTTCTCAAAATACAGAAGATACAAATTTGATTTTTGGGAATATCATTTATCAAAATAAGGAAGAATTCAAAGGAGAGTTTTCCAATAAATTATTTATAAAAAACAGCATTCATCATCAAGGGGCGATTTATCATAAAAGATGCTTTTACGGAAGAAATTTTAATTGTAATTATTCTATTTTGGCTGATTACGATTTTAATTTACAGCTATTCTTAGAAAGTAAAAAAGCCCTTTATTTTGATTTTGATTTTGCCATTTGTGGAAATGATGGAATCTCAAAACAAAAAGGGTGGACGCATTACAAACAAGAATTCGATATTAAGAAAAACAGATTAAATGCTGTGCAATTTGTAGTTTATGGAAGTATAACTTTGGGAAAATTTTTGCTTAACCAAATAGGGATTTTATAAAAATTGACTGTAAATTTCTATTAACTTTTTCTGCTCATTTTCCCAATTTAAATCCTGTTTTGCTTGTGCCATATTTACTCTCCAAACTTTTCTTTTTTCAGCATTATTTAACATTTCATTTAAGGTATCGGCTAAATACTTTGGATTGTAATTTTCTATAATTACTCCCATTTCATTTTCATCCATTATTCGTTTTACTTCAACAAGAGGAGATGCAATAATGGGTAGGCCAGCATGAATATAATCAAATAATTTATTGGGTAAAGCATAGGTGAAACTAAGTCCTAAAGACCGCTCTAAAAGTAGGCCTACATCTGCTTGCTTTGTATAGGAAAGCAAATCTTCAAAAGGGACTTTTCCGTAAAAAATAACCCTGTTTTCTAACCCTGACTTCTTAACCAATTCTTTTAGTTTGCCCTCTACTTTTCCAAAACCAATAATAAGTAAAATAGCATTCTCTACAAAAGGCATTGCTGCAATTGTTTCTTCTAATCCCCTTCCAGGATTCATCACACCCTGATATAATATTATTTTTTTACTATCAAAATTTAGCTGTTTTACTTGCCTGTTTTCTTTTTCCAATTTCGGAATGTTTCGAATGAGATGGAAATTAGTACTATACCTTTTGTTATAAGCATCAGCAATCGACCTAGAAACTGTATAAGTATGCTTTAATCTTGGCATGATGGCTTTTTCAATAAATTGCCAAACCGATTGTACAAATTTCCTTCCTTGGAGTTCTGGTCCTTCACAAAACATTTCATGGCTATCATATACTAATGGCTTTCGTTTTAGTTTTGAAATGAGGTAATTTGGCAAAAGGGTATCCAAATCATTAGCCAATAAAACATCTACTTTTTTAAATAGCAGAAATAAAAATAGTCGAATATTATATTCTATATAAAACCAAACTTCCGTTTTGAAAATCAAGTGGAATCTTTTTGTTTTATATTCCCTCTCAATTGGCAAACTATCAGGAAGCTTTCTGCCTAAAAGCAAAACATCAAAACCCATTCCCTGCAAAGTAATTGCAGTTTTATGCACGCGTTGGTCGGTGCACAAATCAGAGGTAACAGAAATAATGACTCGTTTCAAAAAAAAATATTTTGGCGAAAATACAGTTTTTAAACGCTAAACAATATGAATTGTTTTGCTACATTTGAAATATGAAAATTCAGCAGAATTACTACTTAAAAAATTACAATACTTTTGGTATTGCTGCAACAGCAAAGTATTTTGCCTGTTTTAGTTCTGAAAATGAATTAGTGGAATTGCTCAGAAATGATCTTTGCAAAACAGAGCCTCTTTTTATTTTAGGAGGAGGAAGCAATATTTTACTCACCCAAGATTTTGAAGGATTTGTACTTGCAAATACTATTAAAGGAATGGAGGTATTAGCAGAGGATAATCATAGTAGCACTATTGAAGTAGGTGCTGGAGAAGTGTGGCATGATTTTGTGTTGTGGAGTATTGATAAAAACCTTTCAGGGATTGAGAATTTGGCACTTATTCCAGGATTGGTTGGCGCATCCCCCATGCAAAATATTGGTGCTTATGGCTTAGAAGTAAAAGATGTAATTACAACAGTTCATTTTATCGAAATTGGGAGTGGGAATTCAAAAGTACTGAGCAATGAAGATTGTAATTTTGGTTACCGAGATTCTATTTTTAAACATGAACTAAAAGAAAAAGTAGTAATTACCAAAGTGATTTTTAAACTCAGCAAAACTCCATTAAACAAAACCACTTATGGTACAATTGAAGAAGAACTCAAAAACCTTAACTTAGAGCCGAGCCCTAAAAACATTAGCACAGCAGTAATTAATATCAGAAGCCGAAAATTACCTGATCCAAAAATATTAGGCAATAGCGGAAGTTTTTTTAAGAATCCAATTATTGAAACAACTCAATTTGAAAATTTGAAAAGAGAATTCCCGGAAATGGTAGGCTATACAATTTCTGAAACAAAAACCAAAATTGCTGCTGGCTGGCTCATTGACAATGCAGGACTAAAAGGCTACCGAAAAGCAGATGCTGGTGTACACAAAAATCAAGCATTAGTTTTAGTTAATTACGGCAATGCAACTGGCTTAGAAATCTTAAATTTGGCGAAAGAAATTCAGGAAAAAATAGAAGATAAATACGGTATAAGTATAACGCCAGAAGTTAATATATTGTAAGGTGAAAAGCGAAAAACTTCAAGAAAAACTCCGCCTTCATTTCCCGCACAAACCTACCAAAGGGCAAGACCAGTTAATTATAGAAATTGCTGATTTTGTAAGTACCATAGGTAGCAGAAGTATTTTTTTACTAAAAGGATATGCAGGAACAGGAAAAACAACTTTGGTATCCACCTTGGTAAGATCATTACCAATACTTGGAAAGCGTTCTATACTGATGGCACCAACAGGAAGGGCAGCAAAAGTACTTTCTAAATACTCCAAAAAATCAGCATCAACAATACACAAAAAGATTTACTGGATAAGAACCAATAAAAGTGGCAACACATTCATAAAACTGAAAGAGAATACGCATTCAAATACCATTTTCATTGTTGATGAGGCTTCCATGATTCCTGAAAATTCAGACAAAGGATTTGGCAATCGCTCCCTTTTAGATGATTTGATTGAATATGTATATCAAGGGCAAGATTGCAAACTCATTTTGATTGGCGATACGGCTCAACTCCCTCCTGTTCATTTGGATATAAGCCCAGCACTAGATGAAGAAAAACTAGAAGATAATTACAACAAACAAATTATCTGCAAGAAACTTACAGAAGTGGTTAGGCAAAAAAAAGATTCTTTAATTTTGAAAAACGCAACAAATCTTAGAGATAGAATCGCAAAAAAGAATTATTCCTACCCGAAATTAGCCACTAACACTGAAGTAATTCGCCTTAATAGTGGGGAAGATTTGCAAGATGCACTAGAAACAGCATACAGCAATGAAGGTGTAAATAATAATACCGTGCTTTGCCGCTCCAACAAAAGAGCAAACCTTTACAATCAGCAGATAAGAGCAAAAATAAGGTGGCAAGAAAATGAAATTTCTGCTGGCGATATGCTTATGGTGGTCCGGAATAATTACTATTGGCTAGACGATAGCAGCAAAGCAGGATTTATTGCCAATGGCGATATTGTAAAAGTAGTGCGTATAAAAGAAACCATTGACCGCTATGGCTTCCGATTTGCAAAAGCAAACGTACAAATGGTGGATTACCCACAAGAAAAAGAACTGGATGTTATTCTACTTTTAGACACACTAACAAGCGAAAGCCCTGCTATAACTTACGAGCAATACAAACAACTTTACAAAGAAGTTGGTTTGGACTACAAAGGACAAAAGGGAATAAACAAAAAAATAAAGGAAGACGAATTCTTTAATGCTTTGCAAATAAAATTTGCTTACGCCATTACTTGCCACAAATCTCAAGGAGGACAATGGGGAAATGTATTTGTGGACTTAGGGTATTTCACAGAAGACATGTTGGGCAAATCTTATCTCAGATGGCTGTACACAGCCCTAACCAGAGCAAGTAAAAAGTTGTACTTGATTAATTTTAAAGATGAGTTTTTTGAAAGTTAATAGTTGTTATAATTTATTCAATATCTACTTCTCTAACTTTATTTTATCGCAATGATAGAAAAAACCACTCCACTCCCAAATTCTCTGGGTTCTCCACTTAATAGTGGAGGGTAAAAATAGATTCTGAATAAACTTTTCAGAAAGCCAGGAAATAAATTGTCTAGCAATATAAAAAGGGATAGTTAAAAACTTTTAAAGAGGAGTTTTAAAAAAACCTATTTCAATTTTGAGATTACTTTTATAGAATCTAGCCAGCTAATCCATTTAAGGACTTTGTTTTTTGATAAAGTTGTGAATTTATCAAAATTACCCCTTCTATCATATAAGTAAAGATTCTTGGAAGAACTATGTAGAACAAAATCCCCTGTTGAGAAACCAATAGATTGATTATCTATGTACTTAGCACACTCTTTCAAGTCACTAATAATTTTATCTAACTCAATTTTAGTTGAAATAACAAATCCACCAATATCAGTAATGCTAGAATATTTCATGTTTTGAAAACTACAAAAAATATAATAAGTTGTATCGGATGCAGGTATTTCAATTGACATATAATAATTACAATTTACACTTCCAATCCTTTGCTGACTTATTTCTTTTGTTATTGTTTGTGAAAACACTTGCACATTACATAATACAAATACCAAAAGTAATCCTATTATTTTTCTCATTTCTTATTAAATTTAACTCACCTACTCTATTTGGTTTTCGGCTGCCCCAATAAACTATAGCAATATTACAAAAAATATTTATATAAACAACATATGGTACTGTTCGGCTTTTGAAAAAATCTAAACTTTTTGTCTAAATTAACTCATCTGAGAGTACAGCCCTTTATCCAAAGCATCCAAAAATTGCTCGGTAGTTACATAATGGCTTTCGTTCAATTTTTTTCCTTGAATACAAAGGGCTAAATCTTTTGTCATTGTGCCGCTCTCCACCGTATTCATACAAACTTTCTCTAAAGTAATACAGAAATCGACTAAATCTTGATTGCTATCTAATTTTCCTCTGAAAGCCAAACCTCTTGTCCAAGCAAAAATAGAAGCAATTGGGTTGGTAGATGTTGCTTTTCCTTGCTGATGTTGGCGAAAATGCCTTGTTACTGTTCCGTGTGCTGCTTCTGCTTCCATTACATCTCCCTCAGGAGTTAAAAGTGTAGATGTCATAAGCCCTAATGAACCAAAACCTTGCGCCACTGTATCAGATTGTACGTCTCCATCATAATTTTTACAAGCCCAAACAAATTCCCCATGCCATTTAAGTGCAGAAGCCACCATATCATCAATCAACCTATGCTCATAAATAATACCAATAGCCTCAAATTTTTCTTTGAATTCATTTAGAAATACTTCTTCAAATATATCTTTAAACCTTCCATCATAGGCTTTAAGAATTGTGTTTTTGGTAGATAAATACAATGGCCATTTTTTAGTCAATGCTTTATTAAAACAAGAACGAGCAAATCCATAAATGGACTCATCCGTATTATACATACTCATTGCCACACCTCCATTTTCATATTCGTATACATCCCAAGTTTTTGGCTCTCCATTTTCAGGAGTGAAAGTCATGGTAAGTTTTCCTTTGCCTTCAATTACGATATCAGTTGCTTTATACTGATCGCCAAAAGCATGCCTTCCAATGCAAATTGGATGTGTCCAGTTTGGCACTAATCTTGGCACATTTTTACAAATAATAGGCTCACGAAAAACTGTTCCTCCCACAATATTACGAATGGTTCCGTTTGGTGAGCGCCACATCTTCTTTAGTCCAAATTCTTCTACCCTCCCCTCATCAGGAGTGATGGTCGCACACTTAATTCCTACTTTAAATTTTTTAATTGCTTCAGCCGCATCAATTGTTATTTGATCATTGGTTGCATCACGGCTTTGGATACCTAAATCATAGTATTTTACATCTAAATCTATGTAAGGAAAGATTAGTTTATCCTTAATAAACTGCCAAATGATTCTTGTCATTTCATCTCCATCCAATTCTACAACTGGATTATCAACTTTTATTTTACTCATTCTTATTTTATTTTTTTAAAAAATCAACTGCAAAATTACTAATTAGTAGCCAAATACATCTTCTAAAGTTAAATGAACTATTTCTCCATATTGCTTTAACACCTCCAAGTCTAGATCTTTCTGATTTCCCAACACCATAATTGTATAATTATCATTCTTAATATAATTGTTGTGGAAATTTGTCAAATCTTCCATAGTAAAATCTGAAATTTCTGTATAAATATCTTTTCGAACATCATAATCAATACCCATTTTTTCAGCTTTTTGGTATTCGGATAAAACTTTAGATTTAGTTAATCGTTCCGTTCTGATTTTTTGGATCACTCCTTCTTTTGCGCTCTCCATATTACTTTCAGCTTCTGGCATAGTTTGAAGTAAAGCCATCATACCATTCATAGCTTCCTCCAACTTATCTGCTTGCGTTCCTATATATGAAAAGGAATAGTGCGAATGCTTATTATCTTTTGGAATAGTATAAGTACTATAAACCGAATATGCCAATGCTTTTGACTCTCTTAACTCCTGGAAAATAATAGAGCTCATTCCTCCTCCAAAATAAGAATTATGGAATCTTATAATTGGGACATCAGAACTTTCAAATTTACTTCCTTTTGCTAAAAATAAAACTTCTGCTTGTTTCATGTCATAATCAACTACATACACCTTATTAGAAGCAATATTTAATTCTTCAAATTTATTGCTCTCTGAAAGAGTATTTAGTCCCTTTGTATTTGTATGAAGATTTGTCAATTTTACGTTTAACTCTGTAGTAGAAGATGGTCCGTAATAAAGGATTATATGCTCATCTTTGGT
>CAJWUS010000028.1 GCA_913047525.1 uncultured Flavobacteriales bacterium
AATCTACGGACGTAAGTGAATATCAACCAACAAACATTAATATTTATCCAAATCCATTTACAAAAAGTACAATCATAAACCTTCCAAATATACAATCCAACTATAACTTAACCCTCTATGATGTTACAGGACAGAAGGTTTTGGAAAAAGAAGATTTAAACCAAACTTCTTATGAGTTAGAAAGAGGGACTCTTTCAAAAGGTATCTATTTTTTAGAAATAAAAACAGAGGAAAGTAAAAGAATTAAAAGTGTGGTAGTTAATTAATTTATCTAGAGCCAAAAATTGCAGAGCCAATTCGCACCATATTACTGCCTTTCTCAATAGCAATTTGGTAATCGCCACTCATCCCAATTGATAAAATTGTTATTTGATTATTTTTCACTTCTTGAAAAACATTTTTTAAGGACTGAAATTCTGCTGAAATTTGCATTTTATTATTGGTAAAAGTAGCCATTGCCATTAGCCCAGTAATTTTGATATTTTTAAATTGTTCAGCATCTTTTATTACTTCCTGAATTTCATCTATTGCAAAACCAAATTTGCTATTTTCTTGTGCTATATGCACTTGCAAAAGGCAATCAATAATTCTTTTATTTTGCCCTGCTCTTTTGTCAATTTCTTTTAGTAATTTTAAGGAATCTACCCCATGAATTAAAGCAATGAAAGGAGCTATAAATTTCACCTTATTTGTTTGTAAATGCCCTATCATGTGCCAGGAAATATCTTCCGGGAGAAGTGCTGATTTTTCTACTAATTCCTGCACTTTATTTTCACCAAAAATTCTTTGTCCACTATTATAAACCTCTAATATATCAGCATTGGTTTTAGTTTTGGAAACGGCAACCAAAGTAATTTCTTTCGGTATGTTTTTTTGTATCGCTTTTAAGTTGTCAGCAATTCCCATTAGTCAATAGGGTATATGGTAATTCCTGAGCGTAATTTGGGCTGAATATAAGTGCTTTTTGGAGGCATAATTTTTCTTTTATCCGCCACTTCTTTTAATGCTTTTATAGGAATAGGTTTCAAAATAAAAGCAACAGCATTTACACCACTATCTACTCTTTTTTTTATCTCAGCCATTGGGATATTTCCAGCCACAAAGGAGATGTTTTTATCTGTTTTCTCATCTTTAATTCCCAAAATTGGTGATAGTATGTTGTGAGATAAAATAGCAGGATCCAATCTATTTACACAATCATCTTTATAACTTCCTTTTTTGGCTATAAGCAGATAGCATTTTCCATCCAAATACATGCCAATTTCACCTTCCTTTTCTCCTTTTGCAAAAGTAGATTCTACCAATGTATAAGTGTTTTTAATTTGAGCTATAAAATTAGCTATCGATAAGCCATTCAAACTTTTTACTAACCGATTAAAGTTGATGATATTCAATTGGCTTTCGGCAATTAAAAAACTCATAAAATAATTGCAATTATTTTCATCAGCTGCATTTCTCTGTTGACTCAATAGTACTGAAGAAGATGTGCGGTGGTGTCCGTCTGCAATATAAATATCATTAATTTCAGCAAAAGTATTACAAATAAGATTTATTTCCTTTTCAGTATCAATTAGCCATAGCTGATGTTGTACTTTGTTATTAGTGGTGAAATTGTATTCAGGCCTTGTTTTACTTACAGATGCTATCAAATTATTGATGTCATTCTTTCCTTTATAGGTTAGTAAAACAGGGTCAGCATTAAATCCGGTAGTATCTAAATAATCCTTAAACATTTGCTCCCTTTTTGTAAGGGTATGTTCATGTACTTTTATAGTTCCGTTTAAGTAATCTTTAACACTACAGGCTGCAATAATTCCTTCAAAAATATATGGACCTCTTTTTTGTTTGTATAAGTAGAATATTTTTTTATCCTCACTTACTAAAACTCCATTTGCTTTAAACTCTTCAAATTTTTGTTTTACTAATTTGAATTTTTCAATATTACTTTTCTTATTCTTTTTTTTATACTCAGGGTTTATGATATGCAAGAATGTAAAAGGATTATGTTCTAATTTTTCTTTTAAAGCTTCATCTGAATAAGTCAAGTAGGAGCGAGAGGCAAAAAGATGCACATTGTCTCTTGTAGGTCGAATTGCTTTAAAAGGGCGAACTATTGCCATTATTGTTTATTAAAATATGCGCAAATTTGTTTAGCAAGTTCTGTTCCTATTCTATCTTGTGCTTCTAGTGTTGCAGCACCAATATGTGGCGTTAATGAGACTGCTCCATGCATAAGTAAGTGAATAGATGGATTGGGCTCGTTTTCAAAAACATCCAAACCGGCATAGGCCAATTTCTCTTTGTCCAAAGCAAACATGAGGGCGGTTTCGTCTATTACTCCGCCTCTTGCTGCATTGATGATTCCAGCTCCTGTTTTCATCATCCCAATTTCTTCTGCTCCTATTATGGATTTACCTCCATCTTTTGGAATGTGAAGAGTAATAAAATCTGAATTTTTAAGCACTACCTTTAAGCTTTCAGTTTCAATGGTGAACGATTTTTTATCTCCATTAAAAAACTCCAAAGTGATGTTTTCTTTATCTATGAATTTATCATTTGCAATTATTTTCATTCCTAAACCAATTGCTCGTTTTGCTACTTCTTGTCCTATTCTTCCAAAGCCAATAATTCCCAAAGTTTTTCCTGCTAATTCTCTACCTCCGGCAAATGATTTCTTCAAATCCTTAAAGTGCGTATCTCCTTCCATTGGCATTTCTCGATTTGAGGCATATAAAAATCTTACCATTCCAAACAAATGGGCAAAAACAAGTTCAGCTACAGAAGCAGAAGATGCAGTAGGCGTGTTGATTACTTTTAATCCTTTTTCTCTAGCATAATCCACATCAATATTATCCATACCTACCCCTCCTCTTCCAATTATTTTCAACTTTGGGCAAGCATCAATTAAATCTTTTCTTACAGTAGTAGCACTTCTTACCAGAAGCACCTGATAATTTTCTATATTGATTTTATCAATCAAATCTTTCTGAGCAATTTTTTCGGTTACAATATTAAATCCGTTTGTTTTTAAAGAGTCAATCCCAGCTTGGGAAATCCCATCATTTGCTAATACATTTATCATCTTAATTTTGTTCTAATTTTCGCATTATATTTACAAGTATTTGTACACTTTCATTTGGTAGGGCGTTATACAAAGAAGCCCTATATCCTCCAACTGATCTGTGTCCTTTTAGTCCATTAATTCCAGCTTCTTGCCATATTTTATTAAACATTTTCTCTTTACTGCTATCTGTAAGTAAAAAGCAAACATTCATATTTGACCTATCTTCTTTATTTGCAGTTCCTTCAAAAAGTGGATTTCTATCAATCTCACTATATAATAAATCAGCTTTTTCCTGATTGGTTTTTTCTATTGCTTCAACCCCTCCAAAATCTTTTAACCATTGCAAGGTTAGCATAGATACATAAATAGCAAATACTGGAGGAGTGTTGAACATACTACCTTTACTGATGTGCGTATTGTAATTCAACATTGTTGGAATTTTCCTTCCAGTTTTTCCCAAAATTTCATCTTTTACGATTACTAAGGTAGTTCCTGCGGGTCCCATGTTTTTTTGTGCACCAGCATAAATTAAATCAAATTTACTTACCTCAATTGTTCTGCTAAAAATATCCGAGCTCATATCACAAACCATAAGAGTAGGAACTGTTGGGAAATTCTTCATTTGAGTTCCATAAATAGTGTTGTTGGATGTACAATGGAAATAATCTACATCATTTGGGATTTCATAGCCTTTTGGGATGTAATTGTAATTTTTGTCTGATGAATCTCCAACAACAACAGTATCTCCTAAACTTTTAGCCTCTGTAATTGCTTTTTTAGCCCAAGCACCTGTATTGGTGTAGGCTGCTTTTCCGCCTTCTTTCATCAAATTAAATGGCACCATTAAGAATTCTAAACTTGCACCTCCTTGCAAAAATAAAACTGAATACCCTTCAGGCACTTCCAAAAGTTCTTTTACTAGGGCTATCGCCTTTTTCATCACGTCCATAAAAGGTTTGCTTCTGTGCGATATTTCAATTAATGACAAATTATCGTTATTAAAATTTAGTATTGCTTGGGAAGCTTCTTTCAATACTTCTTTTGGTAAAACGCAAGGTCCTGCTGAAAAGTTATGTTTCTTCATTTTATCCTTTTACTCTTTCAAGATATGCCCCTTTAACAGTATCAATTTTAATTTTATCTCCCTCATTTATAAAAAGAGGAACTTGAATATCAGCACCGCTTTCAGTTGTTGCTGGTTTAAAGGTATTAGTGGCAGTATTCCCCTTTACTCCCGGTTCAGTTTTTGTAATTTCAAGTGTTACATGAGCAGGTAGATCAGCAGAAAGTGGGAAGCCTTTGTCAGCATGAAACAGCACATTAACATTTTCTCCTTCTTTTAAGAATTCCACATTCTCAATAAACTCCTTTTGCAACATTATTTGCTCATAATCGTCCAGGTTCATCAAATGATAATCATTTCCTTCCGCATATAAAAACTGATATTTTCTGTTTTCTATTCTTATAACTTCAATTTTAACCCCTGATGTGAAGGTGTTTTCTAATAATCTTCCAGTGTTAAGGTTTCTGATTTTTGTCCTCACAAATGCTGGTCCTTTTCCTGGTTTCACATGTTGGAACGATTCAATTTTCCAAGGGTCTCCATTATGCTGAATGCATAATCCGTTTCTAAAATCTGCTGTTGTTGCCATATCTCTTTCTTCTTAATTTTGAATATATCCCTTCATTATCCCTCTGCCAGAATTCTGAATGAAGGAGATAATATTATCCTTTTCAGGAGAAGCCGGTAATTCGGCTTCTATTTTTGCGATTGCTTGGGTAGTGTTTTTATTAGATTGAAATAAAATTCTATAAATATTCTGAATCTCCTGAATTTTCTCATCCTTAAATCCTCTTCTTCTCAGACCAATAGAATTAATACCTACAAAAGAAAGTGGCTCCCGTGCTGCTTTTACAAAAGGAGGGACATCTTTCCTTACCAAAGCTCCACCAGAAATCATGGCATGTGAACCAATATGCACAAACTGATGAATGGCCGAAAGCCCTCCAATAATCACCCAATCTCCAATAGTAATGTGCCCACCAAGCGCTACACTATTTACAATAACGCAATTATTACCAATATAGCAATCATGTGCAACATGGCAGTAAGCCATTAGTAAGCAATTGTTTCCTATTTCTGTTTTCCCGGTTGCTTCTGTTCCTCTGTTTATCGTTACACATTCTCTGATGGTAGTATTATCCCCTATTATAACTTCCGATTTTTCTCCACCAAACTTTAGATCTTGTGGTATTGCTGAAATTACAGCACCAGGAAATATTCTGCAATTCTCACCTATTGTAGCTCCTTCCATTATGGTAACATTCGAGCCAATCCAACTCCCTTTTCCAATAGTTACATTTTTGTCAATTGTAACAAATGGCTCAATAACTGCATTGTTGGCAATTTTTGCGCTAGGATGCACATAAGATAATGGTTGATGCATAATTATTATTTTTTTGCTGCTATTTGTGCTAATAGATCGCCTTCTACTACTATTTCTCCATCTACAAAACCCTTGCCATGCATATGACAAAGCCCTCTTCTGATAGGTGAAATTAGGTTTAATCTGAAAATGATGGTATCGCCTGGCACGACTTTCTTCTTAAATTTCGCATTATCAATTTTCATAAAGAAAGTTAAATAATCATCAGGATTGTCCACTGTGCTTAAAATTAAAACCCCACCCGCTTGCGCCATGGTTTCCAACTGTAATACTCCAGGCATAACTGGCTCCCCTGGAAAATGACCTAAGAAATAATCTTCTTCTTCCTTAACAAATTTTGTTCCAATAATATAATCAGAGCCAAGTTCCCTTATCTCATCAATAAATAGGAAAGGTTTACGGTGAGGTAGAATGGTTTTTATTTTTTCTTTATCGTATAATGGTTTTGTATTTAAATCAATTGCTGGGGCTGTGTTTCTCATTTCTTTTCTCATAATTTCTTTAATTTTTTTTGCAAAAGCAATATTGCTGGTGTGTCCTGGTTTTTTTGCAATAACATGTCCTTTTATATTTTTCCCTATCAGAGTTAAATCACCAATTACATCCAATAGTTTGTGTCTTGCCGGTTCATTTTGGTATCTGAGGTCTAGGTTATTTAAAATTCCCTTTTCTTTCACAGCAATGTTCTCTTTGTTAAAGGTTTTGGCAAGTTCAGCAAGTTCTTTTTCATCTACATCTTTATCAACAATTACAATTGCATTATTTATATCCCCTCCTTTTATTAAATTATTATTTAGTAATTCATCCAATTCGTGCAAAAAACAAAAAGTTCGTGATGAAGAAAATTCAGTTTCAAATTCTGAGATATCCTCCAAAACACTATCCTGTTTTTGTAAAGTAGTTGAGTTATAATCAATTTCAACAGAAATTTTAAGTTTATCAAATGGAGTAATACTTATTTCGCTTCCAGTATTCTCATCTGTATACGTTATTTTTCGTTTTACCTGAAAATAGGTTTTATCTTTTTCTTGGTTTTTAATCCCGGCTTTTGTTAAAGCATTAGTAAACTCTATTGAACTACCATCTAAAATAGGCGTTTCACATGCATTAATTTTAATAAGTAAATTATCAATTTGCGCACCTGCAATAGCCGCTAAAACATGCTCGGTAGTACGAATACTAACTCCATCTTTTTCAATATTTGTTCCTCTGATGGTGTGTACTACTAAATCGATATCTGCTTCAATAATTGGTTTGTTTTCTAAATCTGTTCTTTGAAACTTAATGCCAAAATCTTCTTCTGCCGGAATAAAAGTGATAGTGCTTTCCACACCAGTGTGAAGCCCAACTCCACTTATGGAAATACTTTGTTTTATGGTTCTTTGTTTTTTACTCATTTTTACTTCTTTCATCTAATAAAAATGCTTTTTTTATTTCTGAAACTGTTTTATATATTTCAGGAAGTTTTTTGAATATAATATAGGATCTTTGGAAATCTCTAATGTCAAAAGCCATAGGACCCTGCACAATTTTCCCTTTTTCAGTAATACTTGATGCAACTCCACTTTGTCCAGCAATTTTTACTCCATCAGCAATTGTAATATGACCAACAATTGCACATTGCCCCCCTATCATGCAGTTTTCCCCAATTTTTGTTGAGCCAGCAATTCCTGTTTGTGATGCAATTACTGTATTATCTCCAATCTCCACATTATGGGCAATTTGTATTAAATTGTCCAATTTTACGCCATTTCCAATAATAGTTGAGCCCATAGTTGCACGATCAATTGTTGTGTTTGCGCCAACTTCAGTATCATCTTTTAGCACCACATTTCCTATTTGTGCAATTTTGTTGAATTGGTTTTTATTATCAGGAGAAAAGCCAAAACCATCTCCTCCAATTACCACTCCAGAATGCAGAATATTATCTTTCCCAATTTTGCAATCATGGTATATTTTTACGCTAGGGTACAGAATGCTATTATCTGCAATGTGTACATTTTCGCCAATAAAACAATTCGGATAAATCTTAACATTCTTTCCTATTTTTACATCTTTACCAATATAACTAAATGCACCAACAAAAACCTTTTTCCCTAACTCAGCAGATTTTTCAATTTTTGACTGCTCATCAATTCCTTCTTTGTTATTTTTCATGTTGTTGTAGACTTCCAATAACTGACTAAAACTATGGTAAGCATCCTCCACAACAATAAGAGTAGCGGTAATATTATTTTCTGATTCGAAATCCTTATTTACAATTACAACTGAGGCTTTTGTTGTATAAATAAATGGCGTGTATTTTATATTTGCCAAAAAACATAAATCTCCCTTTTCCCCTTCTTCAATTTTTGCCAATGAATTTACCACCGACTCAGGATCTCCGAGAATTTTTCCATTTAGGATTTCTGCTATTTGTTTAGCTGTAAACTTCATGGCTGCAAATTTAACAATTCTTATTTTATGTTTATCTTAAATCAGGATAACAAACGAAAAATTTATTTACTTTTCTGGAGGTTATTTCACTTGACAACTGATCGGAAGCATCTTTTAATTCTTTAATACTTCCATCTTTCATCAAAATATTAATTTTTGCTTTTCCATAATTATAGGCACTATTACTCACTTTGTCAGAAAAAACAAAATAATCAACTTCCTCTTTATTCAGATTTAATTTTTTCATTACTGCTGTTCTTGAATCAAATATTGCTTTTTGAGAGAATGGTTTATTTTGAATTTCTATCTTTAAGAGTTGCCGATTTATAATATTCTTAGAAAGAGTAGAGAGTACAAAATCATTATGATTTTGCCATTGTTTTAATGCAGAAATAATATCATGGTCGTCCAATTTTGCAAATTGGTGTAAAATATCAGGGTTATTCTCAAAGTCCTTTTTTGTGCATTTTTTTTCTAAAAAGAAAAATAGGGCAGGAGTTGTAAAAACTTCTTTATCGTCACTTATTAGTTCTTTTGCTCTTTTCAGTATTTTAATAAGGGTGTTTTCTGCAGAAAGGACAGTTTTATGCAAGTAAACCTGCCAATACATCAATCTTCTAGCTATTAGAAACTTTTCGATAGAATAGATGCCTTTTTCTTCAATTACTAAATGATCATCTACTACATTTAGCATATTTATAATTCGCTCGGTTCCAATTACGCCTTCTTGTACTCCAGAATAAAAACTATCTCGTTTTAAATAATCTAATCTATCCATATCTAATTGGCTTGACACCAATTGATGCAAAAATCTTTTTTTGTACTCATCCTTAAAAATCTGAATGGCTAAAGTTAATTCTCCTTTAAATTGCTTATTAAGATCTTGCATAAAAAGCAGAGAAAGCGTTTCATGAGTGATATTTCCGACAATACTTTTTTCCAATGCATGTGAAAAAGGACCATGCCCAATATCGTGCAACAAAATAGCAATGCAAACGGCCTGAGCCTCTTTGCCTGTTATAGAATGTCCTTTTTTTCTGATTTGGTCAATGGCTTTATTCATTAAAAAAATACAACCAATTGCGTGATGGAAACGAGTATGATAAGCTCCAGGATAAACCAAATAGGAAAGTCCTAATTGCGATATTCTTCTTAATCTTTGAAAAAAGGGATGTTCAATAAGCTCAAGAATAATACCTTTTTCTAAATGTACGAATCCGTAAATTGGGTCGTTTATAATTTTATCTTTTTTTCTTGAAAGCATATAGGCAAATAACGGATTTTTTTTAATTTTTGTAAAATATAAAGTAATAAAATATGATTAGAATACTTTGGGCAGATGATGAGATAGATATATTGAAACCTCATATTATATTCCTGGAACAAAAGGGATACATGGTTGTAACGGCTAAAAGTGGGAATGAGGCATTAGATAGGTTTAATGAAAGCATTTTCGATTTGGTATTTTTAGATGAAAATATGCCAGGATTCACCGGATTAGAAACGCTTGTAAAAATGAAAACAATTAGACCAAATGTTCCGATTATCATGATTACAAAGAGTGAAGAAGAAAGTATAATGGAGGAGGCAATCGGTTCTAAAATTTCTGATTATCTGATAAAGCCAGTAAATCCAAATCAGATTTTACTTTCCATAAAAAAGAATATTGATAGTAAAAGATTGGTAGGAGAGAGAACTACCATGAATTACCAACAAGAATTCCGAAATATAGGTATGAGTTTATCAGAGCAATTGGATAAGCAGCAGTGGGTTGACATCTTTAAAAAACTTACTTTCTGGGAATTGGAAATAGAAAAATTGGGAGAAGAAAGTGTAGAGGAAATTTTATCTATGCAAAAACAAGAAGCAAATACTCAGTTTTTTCGCTTTATAAAAAATAATTATAAAAGTTGGATAAATGGAGAACAGGCTCCTTTGATGTCGCATAATTTAATGCGAAAAAATGTAACTCCTCTTTTAGAAGATAACAAACCTTTGTATTTTATCTTGATTGATAATTTGAGGTACGACCAATGGAAGATTATTGAACCGATGGTTTTAAGTGATTTTAGAGTGAAAAAAGAAGAAATTTATTATAGTATCTTGCCCACTGCTACACAATATTCCAGAAATGCAATTTTCTCTGGCATGTTGCCTTCCGAAATGGAGAAAAGATTTCCAGGGAAATGGAAAAATGATGAGGATGAAGGTGGAAAAAATATGTTTGAAGAGGACTTCTTAAAAGACCAATTACAAAGATTGGGGAAAGGAGATGCTAAAATTAGCTATTCGAAAATTACAAATATCGATTATGGAAAAAAAGTGGTTGGGTATGTTGGAAATATGAAACACAATAACTTGAATGTAATTGTGTATAATTTTGTGGATATGCTCTCTCATGCTAGAACAGACATGAAAGTAATCAAGGAATTAGCAGAAGATGATTCGGCTTATCGTTCGCTTACTGCTTCTTGGTTTGAGCACTCACCCCTCAGAGATATAATGAAGCAAATAGCAAGACAAGGAGCTAAAATGATAATTACTACAGACCATGGGACTATAAATGTGAAACAGCCATCAAAAGTAATTGGTGATAGAAATGTGAATTCTAACTTGCGATACAAACAAGGTAAAAGCTTAAATTATATTGAATCGGATGTTTTGGTGATAGATAAGCCCTCAGAATATCATTTACCTCAACAAAATGTGAGTACAAAATATATTTTCGCCAAAGAGGATATGTATTTTGTTTATCAGAACAACTATAATAAGTTTGCGCAATATTTTAAGGATACTTTTCAGCATGGAGGAATCTCATTGGAAGAAATCTTAATTCCAATTATTACATTGGAAGCTAAGTAAAAATGAATAAAATATTTTACGCAAACAAAGTGCAAGAATTATATGAAATTGCAAAAGCAATTGTAGAAGTTTTTGGAAATGAAAAAAAAATTGTATTTTTCGGAGATATGGGAGTGGGGAAAACTACTCTGATAAAGTCCATTTGTAAGGTCTTAAATGTGCAAGATGTTGTGACAAGTCCGACTTTTTCTGTAGTAAATGAGTATCAAGATAAGGATGGAAATTCTTTATATCATTTCGATTTTTACAGAATAAAGAATCAAGAAGAGTTATTTGATTTAGGACTGGAAGAATATATTTATTCTGACAATTATTGTTTTATTGAATGGCCTGAAAAAGCAGATAAACTATTAAGTGATAATTTTGTAAAAGTTCAAATGACAAAAAATAAAGAATGTAGAATTATTAAAGTAATTACATCATGAAAAAAAGTAAAAAAACGGCAACATTCACTAGCCTTCTACCACAAGAAGAAATGTTGGAAGTAAAGAAGCATTTCAAATCTCTTTATATTGGAATTCCAAAAGAGATTTCCTATCAAGAAAATAGGGTTAGTTTATCTCCAGATGCTGTTGCTTTACTAGTAAGTAATGGGCATAAAATTGTGATAGAAAAAGGGGCAGGTGTGAATGCCAATTTTTCAGATGAAGATTATTCTCATTCTGGAGCAACTATTGTTTATAATATTAAGGATGTTTATAAGGCGACTGTTATATTAAAAATAGAACCGCCAACAACTTCTGAAATTAAGATGATGCAAAAAGGTCAAACCCTCATTTCCGCTTTACAACTTACTACTATTGATGAAAAATATATTAATCTGCTTTTAAAAAGTGAGATTACCGCTTTGGCTTACGAATACATAAAAGATGAAAATGGAATCCTTTCTCTTATTAGAAGTATTAGCGAAATTGCCGGAAATACATCAATACTTATTGCAGCCGAATATTTGAGCAATGTTAATTCTGGTAAAGGATTGATGCTTGGAGGAGTGACTGGCATTTCTCCAACAGAAGTAGTGGTGCTTGGAGCTGGAACAGTTGGCGAATTTGCAACAAGAACAGCATTGGGTTTAGGTGCTTCCGTTCGTGTTTTTGATAGTTCAATTACAAAATTAAGAAGGGTACAAGAAATCATAAGCCGGAGAGTAAGCACATCCATTTTGCAACCAAAAGCATTGCAAAAAGCCCTTATGCGATCAGATGTTGTAATTGGTGCACTCAGAGCTGATGATGGAAGAACGCCTTGTGTGGTAAGTGAAGAGATGGTAAAAAAGATGAAATCTGGAGCTGTAATTGTAGATGTAAGTATAGATCAAGGTGGTTGTTTTGAGTCTTCAGAAGTTACCAATCATAAAAAGCCAACATACCGAAAATTTGATGTGGTGCATTATTGTGTCCCGAATATTTCTTCAAGAGTTTCCAGAACAGCTAGTTTTGCTATTAGTAATATTTTAGCTCCTACTTTACTGCAAATGGGCATGGCAGGAGGTGTTGACGATTTTCTAAAGCAAAATGCGGGATTACGTTCTGGTGTTTACGCACACAAAGGCATGCTAACTAGTGCCGTGCTTGGAAGCATGTTTGACATGCCCTATAAAAACCTAAATTTAATCATGTAAATACAGATGGTAAGAAGATTTTTATTTTTTGGAATTGGGGTCTTAATCAGTGTAATTTTTCTTTCAATGGGTCCTGAAAACAGATTGAAAAAAACTTTTTATGACTATATTGATTATTTCGATATGGATAAAAGAGTGATTTACCATTTACATAATGACAGTACTACTTTCTCTACAAAAGCGGAATGTCAATTAGTGTATTATAGTTTGTCAAAAGAAGATTTACTTGAGGTGTTAGAAGGTGGAGAAGTAAATTTTGATTTAAGTGAAAAAGATAGCGAACCATGTAAATATTATGTTGTGGAGAATAAAATAAACGGAATGGATTTCTTGGTTACTTTCGAATTTTGCAATAAAGAAGATGCGGTTAAGGTAATCGGATTCTCTTCTAGTATGGAAGATGAGGTTTGTAACTTTTAATCTTTCCTTCTTCTTTTCTTTTCTTTCAAAATATTAGAAAGTTCTCTGCTCATTTGACCTGC
>CAJWUS010000029.1 GCA_913047525.1 uncultured Flavobacteriales bacterium
GCTGTTGTGCCAGAAATAACTGGAATTCCACTATTTATTGCATGTGAAATGTTTTCAAAAGCAGTAGTAGGTGTGCTAAAATCAATTGCAACATCAGCAATACTCAAATCTAAAGAGATAGCGGTGTTTTCTGAACAGGAAGTAATAACTATTTTGTGTCCTTTTTCAGTAGCTAACTCACTAATACGTCTCCCCATCTTTCCATTTCCAAGTATTGCAATTTTCATGTGGCGAATTTACAAATTTAGAGTTAAGCTTATGCCACTAAATTCTTTTGTTGAAGTTGGTGTAATGTTAAGTGAGATATCTTCTGAAATATCGTAATAAAAAAGATGAGCGTCTACAGATGCATCAACAATATTTAAAATATAAGTTCCAACAAGACAAAGAATTGAGATTTCCCTATTTCTTCTGTAAAAATCTTTAAGAATGATTAAATCGCCACTACTATATTCCCCCACAAAATCATCTGTGGTATTTGGATCACTGTCAATCCGGATTAAGTAGGCTTCCTTATAGTGTTTATACTGCACATGATTATCATTTATATAATAAGCTGAAGTAAGTAGTCCTGCATAAATAATGGGTACTTTCCAGTATTTCTTATTGTAAACTTGCCCAAATCCAGGCAATGCGGCTGATAGCATTGCTGCTTTTTTTGGTGATTGAATAGGTTGAGATAAATCCTGCGCTTTTACTACCGAAAAGAAAAAAAAGTAAAAAAGAATTAGAAATATTTGGTTGAAGAATTTCAAGAATGGACTTTAATAAGGGAGAGGATTCTTTCAAAATCTTCATCAGAGGAAAAAGGAATTATTAGTTTTCCATTTCCTTTTTTGTTTGTTTTTAGCTGAACTTCTTTATCTAAATAATTAGACAATTCATGCATCTTTCTTTGCTTATCAAAAGGCAAGGGACTCACTATTTTTACTTTCTTATCCCTTGAAGTTCTTTTATAATCTATTTCAGCAAAGTCTCTTACCATTTGTTCAAGTTCACGCACGGAAATCCCATTGGCCACCGCATCATGGTATAAGTTGATTTGTTTTTGCTTATTACTTACATTTATTAAAGCCCTAGCGTGTCCCATACTTATTTTTTGCATTTGCAATCCTGATTGGATTTCTTCTGGTAATTTCAGTAATCTTAAAAAATTGGCAATCGTGCTTCTCTTTTTTCCAGCCCTCTCACTACAGGCTTCTTGTGTTAAGTTGCACTCCTGAATTAGTCTTTTGAAACTAAGGGCAACATCAATAGGACTAAGGTTTTCTCTTTGGATATTTTCAACCAAAGCCATTTCCAGAATTTGCTGATCATTTGCAATGCGGATGTATGCCGGAATTTTAGTAAGTCCTGCAATTTCAGAAGCTCTTAATCTTCTTTCACCTGAAATAAGCTGGTATTTATCAAAACTTAATTTACGAACCGTTATTGGCTGTATTATGCCTAGCTCTTTTATGGAAACTGCTAATTCTTGCAAGGTCTCTTCATCAAACTTATTCCTGGGTTGAAAAGGGTTTGTTTCTATCATGGAGATACTAATTTCAGGAGTTTCAATATTTGGAAGTATTGCATCCAAACCTCTTCCTAAACCATTTTGTTTTTTATCCATTGCTGTCAATCAATTCTTTTGGCTGAGATTTTCTTTTTTCCTCCTTTCGCAGAAGTTCGCTTGCCAAATTAAGATAATTAATTGCTCCTTTACTTGTTGCGTCATGTATGATTATTGTTTCTCCATAAGAAGGGGATTCTCCAAGGCGAACATTTCGGTGAATAATGGTTTTGAAAACCATATCCTGGAAATGTTTTTTTACCTCTTCTACCACGCGATTAGAAAGTCGCAAACGCGTATCATACATAGTAAGAAGTAAGCCCTCAATTACCAAGTTTTCGTTCAGTCTTTGTTGCACAATTTTGATGGTGTTTAATAATTTTCCTAATCCCTCCAAAGCAAAATATTCGCATTGTATAGGGATAATTACAGAATCGCATGCTGTTAGGGAGTTTAGCGTAATTAAACCAAGTGATGGGGCGCAATCAATAATAACAAAGTCGTAATTATCACTTACTTCACTTAGTATTTGCTTCATCATATTTTCTCGGCTTGGCAAGTTTACCAATTCCAATTCAGCCCCTACTAAATTGATATGGGCTGGCAAAAGAAAAAGATTAGGAGTTTTGGTTTTTAAGATGATGTCTTTTGCCTTTACTTTTCCCAATAAACATTCATAGATTCCCTTTTTTATATTTTTAGGGTTATACCCAACACCAGAGGTGGCATTGGCTTGTGGATCCGCATCTAATAAAAGTACTTTTTGCTCTAATACTCCTAGCCCTGCCGCCAAATTCATTGCGGTTGTAGTTTTTCCTACTCCTCCTTTTTGGTTTGCTATTGCTATTATTTTTGCCATTTGTGATATTAGGATTTAAGAATTAAGAATACGAATATAAACTTTGATAAAAATACAATCAAATACATATAAAAGGCATTTATGCAAAAGAGAATTATTAACAAAAAACAGAAAAGTTATTAAATAAAAACAGCCCATAGATGGGCTGCTCTTTGTTGCGTGAGTCTGTTTTTGAAGTTTTAATCTACTTACTCAACCTTAATCTTCTTTCTCCTTATTTTCAGGAGTGTCTTCTTCTTTTTCTTTTAAATCCTCATTTCCTAAATCATCAAAACTTACTTCTGTAAAATCAGTAGTTGGACCTTCTGCTTCCTCTTCTTTCTTTTCTTCTTTTAGAACTTCTACTGTCTTTTCTTCTTCTTTGTTTTCAGTTCTATTTAATGAAATAATATCCTCTCCTTTTTCTTTTATAATATAATCTGTAAATTCACTTAAAGCATCCTTGAAATTACCAAAATCTTCTTTGTAAAGGTAAATTTTATGTTTTTTATAAAAAGGAGTTCCATCCTCATTAAAGTCCCTTTTACTTTCGGTCATTGTTAAATAATAATCTCCCGCTCGTGTGGATCGCACATCAAAGAAATAAGTCCTTCTGCCGGCTCTTACTGCCTTGGAAAATATTTCTTCTATCTCTCTTTTTTCTCCCATTTTCTTCTCTTTTTGGTTTGTAAATAGTCCACAAAGCTATGAAATTATTTTTAAAAGCAAATTAGCTTTCTTTTTTGTCTTGTTTTGTAAAGATATCGTAATAGAATCCTTTGCTGTTTATTAAGCTTTTGTGGTCTCCTTTCTCTGTTAGTTTTCCATCTTCTAATACAAGGATTAAGTCTGCATTTTGTATGGCTGAAATTCTATGACTAATAATGATAGTTGTTCTTTTGCTTGTTTCATTTTTAAGGTTCGCTAATATTTTTTGTTCTTTATTAGAGTCTACTGCCGAAAGACAATCATCAAAAATAAAGATAGATGGTGATTTGTAAATTACCCTTGCAATAGCGATTCTCTGTCTTTGTCCGCCAGAGAGTTGCACGCCTCTTTCACCAACAATTGTTTTGTATTTTTCAGGAAGCCGTTTTATATCAGAAGTTATCTCAGCAGTTGCCGCTACTTTCGTTATCTTTTGCTGACTAATTTCATCACTACCAAAAGAAATGTTTTCTTCAATAGTGCCAGAAAAAAGATAACCATCTTGTGGCACATAGCCAATTGCTTTTCGGAGTGAATATAGATTAAGATTTTTTAATTTCTTCCCTCCTAAATAAATAGCCCCATTTTCAGCATCATAAATTCTGCAAATAAGATTTGCGATAGTCGATTTTCCACAGCCAGTTTTACCAAATATTGCCAAGGTAGAACCTTCTTTAATTTTAAAACTAATATTTTTTAAAGCAGCAATTCCTGTATCTGGATAGGTGAATGACACATCCTTAAATTCGATATCACCTTTTATTGGTGTTTGCGCATTGGTATAATTTACAATTTCCGATTTAGTATTGAGGAATTCATTAATCCTTTCTTGGGATGCTGCCGCTCTTTGAATAAGAGAAGTAACCCAACCCACTGAGGCTACTGGCCAGGATAGCATGTTTACATAGATAATGAATTCAGCAATATTTCCTGTTGTGATATTTCCCATTATCGCCTGTTTGCCTCCAAAATAAACAGTTAGTATTGTGCTAAGTCCAATCATAAAAATAATGAGCGGGAAAAATAAAGCATCTATTTTAACTAATTTCAGATTTTTACCGGTATACTCTTCACAAAGCATGTCAAATTTATGGGCTGAATTTGCTTCATTTCTGAATGATTTTAAAATATTAATTCCTGAAAAAGTTTCTTGCGAAAAAGTAGTAAGCACCGATAATTGCTGCTGCACTTTCTCGCTTCTTTTGTTCATGATATTACTGACATAATAGACCGAAATTGCCAATAGCGGAAGAGGGAGTAAAACATAAACAGAAAGTGTTGGGCTTATTCGAAACATAGTGGTAATTACCAAACAAAATAGCGTAACAATATTGATGGCATACATTAGTGCCGGCCCTAAATACATCCTTACTCTACTTACATCTTCTGTGATTCTATTCATCATATCGCCAGTGTTGTTTTGCTTATAAAATGTAATACTCAAATTCTGATAGTTCTTATATATTTCATTTTTCAAATCAAACTCTATTTTTCGAGACATTACAATTATGGTTTGTCTCATAAAAAACATAAACACCCCTTTTAGTAGAGCAAAAAGTACAATCAATCCTCCATAGTAAATTAAGATGGATGAATACTCTCCAGAATCAGTAGGCGTTTGAGTCATTATTAATTTTACACTATCGAATGCTTTTCTTACAAATTCAGCAGGGTAGAGGGCAAAAACATTAGAGATGAAAATAAATATAAAACCAAGTGATAGCCGATAACGGTATTTCCAAAAGTACTTATTAAGGTATGCTAAATGCTTCAATTTAAGTTGTTTTTATTTTGCTGTACGGAATAAAATCCGTAATTTTGCAAGCCGTTTTTCTTCTGCCCAAAAGTAGAAATTATCTGTGAAATAGAGCAGAAAATAAAATTTAAAAACCATAAAAAAATGATTGAATTAAGCGGACTGAATGTAAGTGAGAAGCAAAAAAGTATCATTTTAGACAAAATGGACAAAATGGGACATGAACAAGTCGTATTTTGTAAAGATAAAAAAACAGGGTTAAAAGCAATAATAGCAATTCACAATACCACAATGGGCCCTTCACTTGGAGGGGTGAGAATGTGGAATTATAAAAATGAATTGGAAGCTCTTGAAGATGTATTGCGATTATCAAGAGGAATGACTTACAAGGCTGCAATTTCAGGATTGGAATTAGGAGGAGGAAAAGCCGTAATTATTGGTGACGCAAGATTTGAAAAATCAGAAGCTCTTTTGCGTAGGTTTGGACAATTTGTAGAAAGTTTAGGCGGAAAATATATTACAGCTGAGGATGTAGGTATGGGTCCGAAAGATATGGAATACATCAAAATGGAAACTAATCATGTTACGGGAACAGTGGAGGAATTAGGTGGAAGTGGTGACCCTTCACCCGTTACAGCCTTTGGTGTTTATATGGGAATGAAGGCGGCAGCAATGTATCGTTGGGGAAGCGATAGTCTAAAAAGGAGAAGGATATTGGTACAAGGTATTGGGCATGTTGGATCGCATTTGGTTAAGCATTTGTCAGAAGAAAAAGCGAACATTTTTATTAATGACATAAACAAAGAGAGATTAAATTTTGTATCTGAAAAATATGACACAAAAGTAGTTGAAGCAGAGGCTATTTTTGATTTGAATATGGATATTTATTCTCCATGTGCATTAGGAGCGACACTAAATACAGAAAATATTAATAAATTGAAATGTGAAATAATAGCAGGTGCTGCAAATAATCAATTGGCTGATGAGAATATTCATGCCAGCCAGCTGAAAGAAAGAGGGATTATTTATGCTCCTGATTTTTTGATTAATGCTGGCGGTCTTATCAATGTTTATTCTGAGATAAAAGGATTCTCCAGAGAGAAATCCTTAGAGGAAACCAAGAATATTTATAACACTACTTTGGAAATACTCAACAAAGCTGAACAGGATGATACAACCACAAATGAGGCAGCAATTAGTATTGCTGAACAAAGGTTAGAAGCATATAGTAAAAGATAAAAATTAAGTTCTTAAAAATGATAAACAGAAGGCATATTCGGTTGAAGGTCATGCAGTCTTTGTATGCATATTTTACTTCAAAAGACCAAGATTTAGCTAAGGCACAAAAAAAGATGCTAAGGCAAGCCGATAGTATTATCCATCTTTATTTTCTTTTATTATCCCTACCCCTTGCTTTGGCTCAATTCTCAAAAGAGTTTCTGAATAAACAAAAGAACAAGTACTTTCCTACGGATGCAGATAAAAATGCGAATGGAAAGTTTGCTGACAATCATATTATAAGATTGATTGCAGAAGATGAGGTTTTATTAAGTCAGATTAATAAAGTTTCTGGGCTTTGGCTTAATAACGACCATGATATAATTCGAAAATTATTTGTAAAGATTTGGAGATCTGATTTGTATAAAGCGTATACTATTTCAAGCCAATCTTCTTTCAAAGAAGATAAAGAATTTTTACTTTCTGTTTTTGATAATTTCATCATTGATGATGAACTTTTGCATCATATTCTAGAGGAAGAGAGTATTTTTTGGATGGATGATTTGCCTTTTGTGGCCAATATTGTTTATAGTCAGATAAAGGCAACTGAAATAGGAGTGAGTCGTATTATTGCAACGGCTGTATTTAAAAACAATGATGACAAAACTTTTGCGGAGAAACTTTTTAACAAAACGATAATTAATCATAAAGAATTTGAAAATATTATTTCTAAAAGGGCGAAAAACTGGGATTTGGATAGGATTGCATCAATGGATCAAATTCTTATTATGATGGCTTTGTGCGAACTAATTTATTTTGATGAGATCCCTGTAAAAGTTACACTAAATGAATATATTGAAGTTGCAAAATATTATAGCACTATCAATAGTAAAAGCTTCATAAATGGCATATTAGATAAAGTAATAAGTGAGTATACAAAATCAGGAAAAATTAAAAAAGTAGGGAGAGGTCTTTTAGAATAATTTATAAATTTGTAAAAATAAAAAATGAAAATAATTAAGATAATATTATACCTATTGATGACAGCAAACTTTGCTTGTAATGATTTGGCAAAAAAAGCTGACACTTGGAAAAAAGAACGAATTTCAGCCAATTTAGTAAATAACCCAATTACAGCACAGCAGGTTAAACAAGAAGGACCACTTCCAGAATTGTCCTTTGAAAAATTAAGTCATAATTTTGGAGAAATTATTCAAGGAGAATCCGTTTCACATCAATTTGTTTTTACCAATACTGGTCATGGCGATTTAATAATTAGTAATGCAAAGGGGAGTTGTGGCTGCACTGTTCCTAAGTGGCCAAGAAAGCCGATTGCTCCTGGTGAAGAGGCAGAGATAAAAGTAACTTTTAATAGTAATGGGCGTGAGGGAGAACAGAAAAAAACGGTAACTTTGGTTACAAATGCCATACCAAATACAATAGTATTAACTATAAGCGGGCGAGTAATTGCGTCCAAAAAACAAATAAACTAATGAATATGATTTTATTACAAGCAGGAACAGGAAGCACATCACTTATCTTTTTTATGCTCATTTTTGCAGTGATGTATTTTTTTATGATTCGTCCACAAATCAAGAAACAGAAAAAAGAAACTGCTTTTCGTGAAGCATTAAAGGTAAGCGATAAAGTAGTAACTATTGGCGGTATTCATGGGAAAATTTCTGAAATTGGTAAAGCTACAATAGTACTTGATGTACATGATTCAGGTAAATTAAAAGTAGAAAAATCTGCTATTTCAATGCTGGCACAAACTGAGATACAAAGCTAAGATGTATAAAAAATTGCAAGTGTTATTTGGGCGAATAACAACATTCTTGCATTTGAATAAAAAGATAAGCAAGTATTTTATTTTTTTATTGGTTTCTCTGGCTTTTTGGTTTCTAACGGTAATGAGTAAGGAGTATGAGGCCTCTATTTTTATTCCTATTAATTATACTGATTTCCCAGAAAGCAAACATCTTGTAAATCAACCAGAAAAACAACTGGAGTTAAAAGTGAAATCCTACGGATTTTATTTATTAAATCAAAGACTTTTAAAAACAAAACCCCTTGTTATTCCGATAAATTCATTGACGGAAATAAAAATAAAAAATTATAGCCAAAAGCAGTGGGTTGTAAGACAACATTATAAAAAATTATACAAATTACTTTCTTCCGATATTAAGATTTTAAGCACTACCCCTGATACTTTATTTGTTCGCTTTCAGCAAAAAAAGAGTAAAAAAGTAGCTGTTGTTTTTAGCGGTAATCTCTACTTTAGTTCTCAATGCCGATTAAAAGATAAGATTCAACTTGCCCCTGATAGTGTTTTTGTTTTCGGAACAAATGAGAGCCTTTCAGAAATTAATTTTATTGAAACAGATGCTGTTGTTTTTGACAAAGTAGAAAAAGGCATAGAACAAGACATTGATTTATCTGATATTAATGGAATTTCTTTTTCTGAGAAAAAAGTACAAATTTCTTTTGAAGTAGAAAAATTTACAGAAAAAATTATAGATCTTACGCTAGATCCTATAAATGTACCTAAAGGATATAAAATAAAATTTTATCCACCAAAAGTAGAGGTTGTAACTACTGTTGCTTTTGCCGATTACGATAAGCTTGGACCTTCTTTTTTTGTAGCAGAAGTGGATGTAAATAATTTAGAAGAAAAAGATAAATTGGAAGTGTTGTTAAGAAAACAACCACCTTTTGCTGATGTGGTAAAAATTAAACCAAGCAGAGTGGAGTTTTTGTTGATTGAGAGGTAATTAGTTCTAACAACTATTCTTATCTTTACCACATGCATTTTTTAGATACACTAATAGAGTATTTGAAGGGGGTTGGCCCTTTGAGAGCTGAACTCTTAAAAAAGGAATTAAGCATTTTTACTTTTTCTGATTTATTGCATTTTTGTCCTTTTCGCTATACCGACAGAAGTGTTATTCATAAAGTATCAGAGCTAAGTGCAGACATGCCATATATTCAGTTAAAAGGAAAGATTATTCGTTTTGAGGAAAAAGGACAAAAAAGAGCAAAACGATTGATCGCATATTTTCAGGATGGAACGGGAATTACGGAACTCATTTGGTTTAAAGGTATTCGTTGGATTAAAAAAGGCATAAGAAGGGATACAGAATATTTGGTTTTTGGAAAACCCTCCGCTTATCAAAATAAAATAAATATCGTACATCCTGAAATAGATATTTTTGAAAAACAACAATCTATTTCTTCCTCTTTGCAAGCAGTATATCATTCTACTGAATATTTAAGCAGTAAAGGGCTTAATAGTAGAGGAATACGAAAGCTGATTAAAATTTTACTTCCACAAATAAAGAACAAGATTGAGGAAACATTATCAGAAAATTTACTTAATAAATTAAAACTGCCAAAAAGAGAAGATGCACTAATAAATATTCATTTTCCAACAGATACAAATAAGCTAGAGAGAGCCCAAAAAAGATTAAAATTTGAGGAGTTATTTTTCTTGCAGCTTCACCTTTTGAAAATGAAGCTTACAAGGATAAAAAAACATAAAGGTTTTATTTTTGAAAAAGTAGATAACTATTTTAATAATTATTTCAAGAATCATCTGCAATTTGAATTAACAAATGCACAAAAAAGAGTGCTGAAAGAAATAAGAGCAGATGTAAAAAGAGGGGCTCAGATGAATCGGCTTTTGCAAGGAGATGTTGGTAGTGGAAAAACACTGGTGGCACTACTCAGCATGCTTATGGCAGTGGATAATAACTTTCAGTCATGCATTATGGCGCCAACTGAAATTTTAGCGCATCAGCATTTCAAAAACATATCGCATGAGCTGAAAGAATTAGACTTGAAAGTAGCAATATTAACTGGCTCCACAAAAACAAAAGAACGTAAAGGATTACACAAGCAATTAGAAAATGGTGAAATTGATATACTAATTGGAACACATGCGCTTTTAGAAGATAAAGTAATTTTTAAAAATTTAGGATTTGTAGTTATTGATGAACAACACCGCTTTGGGGTAGTGCAAAGGGCAAAACTCTGGAAAAAAAACACAACTCCTCCACACATCTTGGTGATGACGGCAACCCCAATTCCAAGGACACTTTCTATGACGCTTTATGGTGATTTGGATGTATCGATAATTAATGAGTTACCTCCTGGAAGGAAAGAAATAAAGACACTTTGGCGCTCGGATAGTAGCAGATTGAAAGTGAATAAATTTATGCACGAACAAATTGCTTTAGGCAGACAAATCTATATTGTTTATCCGCTTATTCAAGAGAGCGAAAAGTTGGATTATAAATATTTAATGGATGGTTTTAAAGCAATTTCAGTAGAGTTTCCAATGCCAAAGTTTCAAGTAAGTGTAGTGCACGGACAAATGAAGTCGGAAGATAAGCAGTATGAAATGAAACGCTTTTCAGAAGGGGTAACCAACATAATGGTGGCAACTACCGTTATTGAGGTCGGAGTAGATGTGCCTAATGCAAGCGTAATGGTAATTGAAAGCGCTGAACGATTTGGACTTTCGCAACTACATCAATTAAGAGGAAGGGTTGGTAGAGGTAGTAAGCAATCTTATTGTGTGCTTCTAAGCGGACATAAAATTAGTAATGAAGGTAGATTGCGACTGGAAACCATGGCTACTACCAATGATGGCTTTAAAATTGCAGAAGTGGATTTAAAATTAAGAGGTCCTGGCGATATGATGGGTACTAGGCAAAGCGGTATGCTCAATTTCAAGATTGCTGATTTAGTAAAAGATGGAAAAATATTGGAGTTTGCCAGGAATGAAGCAATCAATTTATTAAAAGAAGATGAAAGTTTGGAAAAAGTAGAGAACATTAATATTGCTCGGACTTATAGGTCTTATGCAAAGCAGAGGATGGGATGGAGTAGGATTTCTTAATTTGTGTACAAGCTAATGAATTTGTCAATTGTTTCGTTCTTTTATTGGTTATTTGTTACATTAGTCTTCACTACTTTTTTCAAATCCAGTAAATTCATGGCATTGCTATTAAAGCCACTTATATTGGGCTGAGAAAAACGCAAAGCTTGGTCGTAATAAAGTGGAACAATAGCAGCTTCCTCCATTATCATTTCATCCATTTTTCGGTAAAGTAAGTAGCGAATACTATCCCTTACTTCATGGACAGCTTCTTGGTAGAGTAGGTCGTATATTTCACTTTTAAAGTGGGTATAGTTTGGCCCATTAGGACAAAAGTTTTTAGAATAAAAAAGGGCTAAATAATTTTCTGCATCTGCATAATCAGCAATCCAACTTCCTCTAAAAAAAGATAATTTAGAAGTAGCAACCATTTGCCTGTGCGTGGATGGAGGATTTACTTCAATTTTAATATTTAATCCAATTTCAGATAAGGAGTTCTGGATGTATTCACATAAATCCAAATAAGAAGAAGTAGTACTTAATGTAATTTCCGTACTTAGATCAAATTTACTTTCCTGAATTAACTGTTTTGCTTTTGCAGGATTATAATTGTATCCTTTCAGTTTTTCTGAAAAAGAAGGTAATCCTTTTGGAACAAAACCCTGCACGGCAGGAGTTCCAATATTGTTGCGGAGGAATTTGAGCATTTTTTTCCTATCAAAACCATAATTAATGGCTTGTCTAATTTTAAGCGGTAAAGCATCTTCCATCAAAAAACCCAAATATTCGGTATTCAAATATGGCTGGGACTGTAAAATTATTTTGCCTTTGTATTTTTCCCTCAAACTGCCATCTCTATTTAAAACTTCATCTTTGTATGAACCGTCAATTCCAGATATAAAATCTAGATTTCCTTTGATAAACTCAAGAAAAGCAGCTTGTCTATCCTTTACAAATGTAATGGCAATGGCATCTAAAAATGGAAGTTGCTTCCCATCTTCTTTCTCAAAATAATTCGGGTTTTTTCTGAAAACTAATTTTATCCCATCCTTCCAGTATTGAAATTGAAACGGTCCTGTGCCAATTGGATTTTCTCTGAAATTGGTATTTTTTATGATTTCCTTAGGAACAACTGAGCAATATTGCATGGAAAGAAGTCCTAAAAAAGGAGGGAAAGGTTTTTGCAGATTAATCTCAAAAGTAGAATCGTTTAATGATTTATAGCTTTCTACATTGGAGAGAACCCATGCGCCAGGAGATGCCAATTCTTTATTTTTTAATCTATCAAAACTAAATGTAAAATCGGATGCCACTACCCTTCTTTCCTTTTCAAAAATGGGGTGCGCATGAAAGAATACATTTTTTTGTAAAAAGAAGGTGTAATCCAAGCCATCCTCTGAAATTTCCCATCTTTTTGCAATAGAGGGCATCACTTCCAGATTATTATTTAGTTGAACTAAGCCACTGAAAAGCTGATTGCATGCCCAAATGGTTGCTTGGTCCTTTGCAAAAGCAGGGTCAAGTGTTGCAATACCAGAGGCTTGATTATACCTAAAAATAGATAGATTCTCATCCTGTATATTGTTATCGCAGGACAAAAGAAAGAAGAAGAATAAAAGAAAACCAGATTTAAAATTCATAATAAAAATTAATCTGGCTAAAATTAGAGAATAATTTTTTATCTCATCAAATTTACTTCATAATATATATAAGGAAGTTTAGTATTTAGTAAAATAGTATATTTCGAATTAGAGATTTTACCATTCCCTAAATCCCATAGCCAAGAATTAGGATTCCCTGTTGATAAATCTT
>CAJWUS010000030.1 GCA_913047525.1 uncultured Flavobacteriales bacterium
ATTATTTGTCTATTTTATTTGTCCTATTATTTGAATAGTTTTTTGCTTAATTTTTCCATATCTAATTCTACTTTTTTGTCTAATACTCTAGCATATATTTGTGTTGTTATTATCTTGCTGTGACCCATCATTTTTGATACACTTTCTATCGGAACATCATTAGATAATGTAATGGTGGTTCCGAAAGTATGTCTTGCCATATGAAAGGTAATGGGTTTATTTATTGCGACTTTCTTTGCAATTTTCTTTAACCCTGTATTAACAGTCTGGTTACATATAGGCCTAAAAACTCTTTCCTTACTATACATTGTTTTAATGTACTTCTTTGCTGGCTCTAAAATTGGAATGTTGGATATGTTGCCAGTTTTTTCTCTATTTGTTTTAACCCAAAGTATTCCATTTTCTTCTTCTACTATTTGTTCTGGCTTTAAAAGATGAATATCTATATAGCACAGCCCTGTAAAGCAAGAAAAGACAAACATATTCTGTACACATTGAAGTGTCTTGTTATCTAACTTAATATCCATTATTCGTTTAAGTTCCGTTGTACTTAAGTATCCTCTTTGAATTTTTTGGAATTTGAATTTATAAATAGAAAATGGACTCTTTTCTATATACCCTCTTTGTAATCCCATATTAAGTACTTTCTGAAGTCGTTGCAACACTTTCATAGCTCCATTCTGATGACACATAGTTTCTTCTAAAAGATAGGCCTCAAAGCGATAAATAAATGGAGTATCAACACTTTTTAAAGCTATATCTAAATGGTATTCTTTTATTAAGAAAGCTCTTACATGATTTATTAAGGTTTTATAATTCTTTAGTGTTCCTTTTGAATAGCATATACCTATTTGTCTTTGCATAGAGTTATTATGATCTTCAATCATTGCAATAAGCGTTTTCTTATCCCCATTATTAATAAAAGATTCTTTTACTTGTTTAGCAGTAAAGTCATCTCCTTTGTCTAAAAGATGGGAATGATGAAAGTAAATATGAGATTTGATTTGCTCTATTTTATTATTAATAGCACTATCTAATTCAGAAGTTTCATTTACCGATTGCTTTTGTTTATTCCACTTTTTGAGCTTTGTTTTTAAGCCTGTAGAAAAGGAGGCACGTTCCTTTTTAAAAGAAATTCTACAGTAAATAGGACATGCTCCATTTACATCTTTTCTTCTTTTCAATATGTAGAAATAAATCGTTACTCTATACATTTTCTTATCTAGTAAGTTTACACTGTGGTTTACAAATTCAGCATTTTACTTTACTAGAACAAAGGTCGAACAATATCTAACTAATTGGTAATCAAAAGTATATCGTGTTTATATTTTGTTTTTATATTTGAGATATATAACTGATATACTTTTACATGTCAGAAGCGTATAAATCCAAAGATTTATAAGCATAAATAATTGATTGTCAGTAAAATAAAAAGAACTGAGTTATCAGTTCTTTAAAATTTAGAGCTTACTTTTGGGTCGGGATGAGAGGATTCGAACCTCCGATCTCTGGTCCCCCAGACCAGCACTTTAACCGGACTAAGCTACATCCCGAAAAAATCTCTATTTAATTATTGGCTAATAAAAAACAAAAATTAGTTTTGCAAAACTATTTTAATTTTTAAACACTTGAAGCAAAATCTAATCTTATTAAGCTTATTTTTTCTCTGTTTCAAACTATCTTTTAGTCAAGAAAGATTTACAATTAGTGGCTATGTACAAGAAGAAAATTCTGGAGAAAATCTAATTGGAGTTTCAATTTATGACAAAGCTTCTCAAAAAGGAACTACATCCAATCAGTATGGATTTTATTCTATCACTCTTGAAAAAGGAACTTACGAAATCATTTACTCATTTATTGGCTTAAATACAATCACTAAAAAAATAAACCTAAATGAAAATATAAGACTCAATATTTCTTTATCAGAAAAAAGTATTCTTTCAGAAGAAGTAATTATCACCTCTGAAAGACAAGATAAAAATATTGAAAGTTCGGATATGAGCCAAGCTAAACTTAAAGTTGAAAACATTAAACAATTACCTGTCATCCTTGGGGAGGTTGATGTTATAAAATCAGCACAACTCTTACCTGGGATCCAGTCTGGTGGGGAAGGTAATTCAGGACTTTACGTAAGAGGGGGAGGCCCAGATCAGAACTTAATATTACTTGATGAAGCAGTAGTATACAATGCTGCACATCTTTTTGGATTCTTTTCAGTATTTAATGCTGATGCTATTAAAGATATTAATATCATTAAAGGGGGTATGCCAGCTGAATATGGAGGAAGACTATCCTCTGTTTTGGATATTAGTATGAAAGATGGCAATAATAAAGAATATGAGGTAGATGGTGGAATTGGCTTACTTTCTTCACGCTTAACCCTACAAGGTCCTGTGCAAAAAAATAGAAGCTCCTTTATTGTTTCTGGAAGAAGAACTTATATAGATGTTTTGTCTAAACCATTTATGCAAAAGGATAATGCTTTTAATGGATCAGGATATTATTTTTATGATTTAACCACAAAAATTAATTATAGAATATCTGATAAGAATCGTTTATTCTTAAGTGGGTATTTTGGAAGAGATGTCTTTAAATTTATTAATTCTGATAATGACATAGGAATAAAGATTCCTTGGGGGAATGCTACAACATCTCTAAGATGGAATCATTTATTCAATGATAAATTATTCATGAACACATCTCTTATCTTCTCAGATTATCGATTTGAATTTAATCTAGAACAGAGTCAATTTGAGTTTAAAATATTCACCGGTATAAATGACTGGAACACAAAAGTAGACTTCTTATATCAACCCAATCAAAGGCATACTATAAAATTTGGTACAAATTATACCTATCATGAGTTTATGCCTGGAAATGCAACTGGAAAGTCAGGAGAAGTAATCTTTGAACCTGATGAAGTCTACAAAGAATACTCAAATGAAGGAGCTATCTATTTATCTGACGATATAGAGCTTACGGATGCTTTTAAAATACATGCTGGATTACGTTATTCTTCATTCCAACATAGTGGATATATAAGCTTTAGAGATTATCTAAAGAATGAAATAGAGGCAAATAATGATAATTATAGGCATTTAGAACCTAGATTATCATTTAGATATAAATTAAATAGTACAAGTTCATTAAAAGGAGCATATACTCAGAACTATCAATATGTTCATTTAGCTTTATTATCAGGAAGTAGCCTTCCAAGTGATCTCTGGGTGCCAAGCTCTTCAGAAATTAAACCAAAATTTTCAACCCAATATGGAATTGGATATTTTAAGAACTTGAAAGATAATATGTACGAAACTTCTATTGAGGCTTATTATAAAGAAATGACAAATCTTATTGAATACAAAGAAGGGGTATTGCCAGAGGATAATACTAACTCAAATAGTGATGGTGCTTTTACCTTTGGTAATGGTGATTCATATGGATTAGAACTACTCATAAAAAAAACTAAAGGTAAAACAACTGGATGGATTGGCTATACTTTATCAAAAACAACAAGATATTTTGATGAAGTAAATGAGGGTATTGCATTTCCTGCAAAATACGACAGAAGACATGATTTATCTATTACTGCTAAGCATAAATTATCTGAAAAATGGACATTGAGTAGTGTTTTTGTTTATGCAACAGGTAATGCTATTACACTTCCAACTGAAAGATATATGGTTGGAGGAAATATCTATACTGAATACACCTCTAGAAATGGATTTAGAATGAAACCATATCACAGATTAGATATAGGTGCTACCTACACTCCTAAAAAGAAAAAAAGATTCCAATCTTCATGGAGCTTTTCTATATATAATGTTTATAGTAGAAAGAATCCTTACTTTATATATTTCGCTTTAGAATCAGCAGAAGGGCAAGAAGGAAGTATACAGAATGGAGATCTAACACCAAAAGCATATCAAGTATCAATATTCCCAATTTTACCATCAGTTACTTGGAATTTTAATTTTTAATTATGAAAAACTATTTATTTCTTATTATTTTTATATTTTTCTCATGTCAAGAAGAGATAACGCTTGATTTACCACAAGCAGAAAATAAGCTTGTAGTAGAAGGAGCTATTGAGCCTGGCTTTCCTCCTTATGTTATTTTAACAAGAAATCAAGGGTATTTTGAATCTATCGATAACACTACATATAATGATTTATTTGTGAATGATATAGATTCAGTTAAAGTATGGTACTATAATGACAATGGAGAGAGAAAAATTAGAATACTAGAGCAAATCCCAGGATTAGATTCGCTACCTCCTATTTATACAGATCTGAGTTATTTTAGTATTGCCAACAATTATGAATTCAGTCAAGAAGGAGAGACCTATTATTTAGAAATTAAATGGAATGATAAGATTGTTACTGCTGAAACTACCATACCTGAACCAACTCCTTTAGATTGTCTTTGGGTTGAAAAAAGTGAAACAGCTGAGAAAGATTTTAAATATGATATACGAGCAGTATATTCTGATCCTGTAGGTGCCATAAATAATATATTAATTAGAAGTAAACGTTTAGAACATTGGAAAAGAGATTCTATTGATGGTCAGATTAAAAATGAAAATGATCCTCAACTAATTTTGCTTGATGCTGCCCCGAATGTACTTGCAAATGGAGAATCATTTAAGACTTATTTTCCAAGGCCTAGAGAAGAAGGAGGATTCCCCTCTGGATCATATAATACTGATCATTATAAAATATTTGATAATAACGGTACTGAAGATACTATCTTTCTATCACATGATATTGTTTTAATTAAATTTTGTCAAATAGATGTGCTCTCTGTAAAATTCTGGAGAGGTGTGGTCCGTCAATCTACATCAAATAATAATCCATTTACTGAGCCAATGAATCTTGTAAGTAATATAATCAATGGTTTGGGAGTTTGGACTGGATATGGGGCAGTGTATTATAAGATTCCTATTATAAAGGATACTATTATTAAAAAAGAATATGTACCGGAAATCATAGATATATTTTAATTTTACAAAAAATAATATAATGAGTAATAATATAGAAAAAATTAAAACATTAATTATCGGATCAGGCCCTGCAGGTTATACTGCAGCAATCTATGCGGCAAGAGCTGATTTACATCCGGTTGTTATTCAAGGACTACAGCCGGGTGGGCAACTGACTACAACTACTGATGTAGATAATTATCCAGGATACAAAGATGGAATTACAGGCCCTGAGATGATGGAAGATTTTAAAGCCCAGGCTGAACGTTTTGGCACTGATACAAGATGGGGGATGGTTACTAAAGTTGATTTATCTGAACGACCATTTAAAGTAGAGATTGATGAAAAAGTAAATGTCCTAGCTGAAACTATAATTATTGCAACAGGTGCTTCTGCTAAATGGTTAGGTATGGAGGATGAAAAACGATTAAGTGGTTATGGAGTCTCCGCTTGTGCAACTTGTGATGGTTTCTTTTACAAAGGACAAGATGTGGTGGTAGTTGGTGCTGGAGATACAGCAGCTGAGGAAGCAACATATCTAGCTAAACTTTGCAATAAAGTAACAATGCTTGTAAGAAAAGATGAAATGCGTGCATCAAAAGCTATGCAAAAAAGAGTTTTTAGCACTTCTAATCTAGATGTACTTTTCCATCATGAAACAAAAAGTATAAATGGAGAGAAGGGAGTAGAAAGTGTAACGGCATTCAATAATCAGACCGGTAAGGAAATTACTATTCCTATTGCTGGATTCTTTGTGGCAATTGGCCACATACCAAATACTGACTTGTTCAAGGGGCAATTAGAAATGGACAAAAATGGTTATCTTTTAATTGAAGAAGGAACTTCAAGAACTAAAATTCCTGGCGTATTTGCAGCTGGGGATGTAGCTGATCATGTTTATCGGCAGGCTGTTACTTCTGCAGGTACGGGCTGTATGGCAGCTTTGGATGCAGAACGCTTCCTAGCTGAGAGCAAGTAAATATATAAAACTGATGAAAAATATACCAAAGATAGTACAAAAGAGACCCTATGTGATTGAGGAGAAAGCTGGTAAAAAGGCATTCTGTAGTTGTGGGTTAAGCAGTAAAGACCCTTATTGTGATGGATCGCATAAAGACACCGGATTTTCTCCTGAGATTGTAGAATTAAAAGAAAATAAAAAAGTAGCCTGGTGTGGATGCAAACAATCAGTAAACGGAGCTTTTTGTGATGGAACCCATAAAACACTTTAATCTACTTTATAGTCTTTTAGATTTAATCTAAAATCAGCCCTTTCTGGCTTAAGGAATGGTACATTCCAAGATCCTTTGTAGTAAATATCAGTTGGAATGTGCTTACTATTAAAATAATCCATATTTACTATTACTTGCATATCTAAATCAATAAGCCAATGCTGATAAGAAAAAACATATTCTCTGTAAATTACATTAAAATTTTCTTTATCAAAATAGGAAACAATTTTTCTAATAAGCGCTTCCCCCAAATCCTTTTTGCTTAAATCTTTTTTGACTTCCACCAAAAAAATATAACAATCCCTTTCTTTATAGTTTATAGTATCAATTTTATAATCGTAATACTGCTGCATACTAATATCAAATACCGCTAACTTAATAGAGGCTCCTCCTTTGTTCTGTTCAGTATCATCACTCCCAATTGAAAATCCCACCGTTTTTGCATCTCGCATATTTTGACTCTCATTTTCATTTTTTCCATTTGATATTTTTAAAGAAACACCTATAGTGTCGTCAGGAAAGAATACCTCATCAAATGCATCAGGTGTATAATACCTATACTTATTTTCTATTTTACTTATTTTGGCATAAAAAGATGAAGTAGAATCTATATCTTTTTTTAATATTCTTGCGATCTTTCTAGAAAATATCTTCCCCTCATAATGAATGGAGTCATCTACAACCCAAGCTTTTTTACCATCAGAAAAATGAGTACCCCATCTATTTAGTATACCGATTTTTTTCTCTTTCTTATTAAAGATGTTTAGTTCACTTTCATACTTATGTGTGTAATATCTTAAATGTTTAAAAGCCATGTAAAAAGTAGTATCCGTTTTTACATAATGAATAAATTCATCTACATCAAAACCATCTTTTACTCCTGTGATAGTTACGCTATCAAGCAAAACTGACTTTACGATTTGCTCTTGTGAAGAAGCAAATTTGGAGAGAAAAAAAAGTAAGACTAATATTTTCTTCATAAAAGCAAAGATAAAAAAAGCAAGGCAGCAAAAGCTGCCTTGCTTACAATTACACATAAGCCGGATTCTGTTCCAAAAGGTACTATCATTTATCTAGGATTAAAGTTGCCTTTAACCTCTAACTGCCTACCCCTCAAGATTGGGCGAGCAACCCAAGAATCCTGATATACATGGCATTGCACCACATAGAGTTTGCCTGATTTCACTACAGCCGAACTGTACTTGCTTTCTGTTGCACTGGTCCTCACCCAAAAGGATGGACGGATGTTATCCGCTATGCTGCTCTGTGGTGTCCGGACTTTCCTCTTCTAAAAAAGAAGCGATAGCATCAGTAATTGCAAAACAAAAGTAGTTATTCCTGTTTAATTTATAAATTTACAGCCATGAAAAAAATAATTTCAACAGAAAATGCTCCAAAAGCAATAGGCCCCTATAGTCAAGCAATTTTGGTAGATAACACACTTTATTGTTCGGGACAAATTGCAATAAACCCACAAGATGGAATGTTAATTACTTCTGATATTTTAGCTGAAACCAATCAAGTAATGCAGAATTTGGCAGCCGTTTTAGAAGAAGCTGAAATGACTTTCGAAAATGTTGTAAAGTGTAGTGTCTTTTTGAAAGACATAAGCCAATATAGGGATATAAATAAGGTATATACACAGTATTTTGGAGAAAACCCTCCTGCCCGTGAAACAGTGGAAGTTTCAGTCTTACCAAAAAATGTGAATGTAGAAATCTCACTAATAGCCGTAAAATGAAAAGAAAAAGTTTCTTAAAGTCAATCTTTGGAGCAGGAGCACTACTAAGTGTTCCCTATTGTAGTAATCCAGAAGAATTGGATGAGATCAATCATCAAATAAATGGTCTAACTGACAAATGCAAGGGGAATATGGTGGCCTTTAAATCTGTGCCTATTGACAAAGTAAAAGTGGGACTTATTGGAATAGGGAATAGAGGAAAAACGCTTATTCAAATGTTTGATTGGCTGATTGAGAATGAGAAAGCCGAGATTGTAGCCCTTTGCGATTTGGATCAAAAAAATATTGATTATGCCCTTAATCATTTAAAAAGTAAGCAATCTTTGATTCCTAAAACATATGGTAATGGAAAAAATGATTGGGAAAATCTAGCAAAATTGGAAGAGGTGGATTTACTTTTGATTGCAACTCCTTGGGAGTGGCATACGCCAATGGCAATTTTTGGAATGGAAAATGAAAAGCATGTTGCCTCTGAGGTGCCTATTGCTTATACTTTGGAAGATTGCGTAAAAATTGTTCAGATAGCTGAGCGAACTTCAAAGCATTGCATCATGATTGAAAACTGCTGTTATAATAGGGAAGAACTTTGGATTATGAATATGATTCAAGAGGGGGTTTTTGGGGAATTAACCCATGCGGAATGTGCTTATAATCATGATTTGCGCGCTTTACTTTTACATGAAACTTATTACAAAAATCAGTGGCGAATGAAACACCATACTGAGAGGAATGGGAATTTTTACACTACTCATGGTATTGGACCGGTAAGTTTTTACATGGATATTGGAAGGGGTGACACTTTCAAATATTTGACTTCAATGAGTTCGAAAGAGCAAAGTTTGAGTGCAGCTGTAAAAAAAACAAATAGTAATTTCCCGAGCGTAAAATGTGGAGATGTGAATACCTCACTAATTAAAACAGAAAACGGAAAAAGCATTATGTTGCAATTTGATGTGCATACAGGCAGACCTTATTCTAGGATAAACCAGTTAGTTGGCACAAAAGCAGTGCATGAAGGATATCCGAGTCGGCTTTATATTGATGGGGAAGAATTAGAATTTTGGGGACACAGATGGTTATCGGAAGAGGATTATTTGACTTACAGCAAAAAGTACGAACACCCTATGATGAGCAAACTCAAAAAAATTAGTGAATCTTTCAAACAAGGACATGGTGGCATGGATTTTATTATGATTTACCGCTTGATTAGCTGCTTAAATAAAGGTATTCCGCTAGATATAAATGTGTATGATAGCGTGATGTGGAGTGCCATTACGCCCCTTTCAGAACTTTCTGTAAGTTTGGATAGCCAACCAATAGCTTTCCCTGATTTTACAGGAGGTAATTGGAAAGAAAAGAGAACATCAGAAATCATGCGAGAGATTTAAAAATCATGTATTAATGATTTCGTATCTTTGCACCTCCAAAAAATAAAAAATGAAAGCAGTAGTAAGTATAATTATGGGAAGCACATCTGACATGCCGGTAATGAAAAAGACAGCAGAGTTTTTAAATGATATGGAAATCTCATTTGAGATAAATGCATTATCAGCACACAGAACACCACAGATGGTAGAAGAGTTTGCAACAAATGCTAGAAAGAATGGAGTGAAAGTAATCATTGCAGGCGCAGGAGGTGCGGCACATTTACCAGGAGTAGTTGCTGCCTTTACAACTGTCCCTGTAATTGGAGTTCCTTGTCGTTCATCTATTTCTATTGACGGATGGGATTCAATTCTTTCAATTTTACAAATGCCTCCTGGTATCCCAGTTGCTACTGTTGGATTAGATGGCTCGCTTAATGCAGGAATTTTGGCTGCTCAAATTTTAGCAACTGATAATGAAGAAATTCATGCGAAAGTACTTGCTTATAAAGAAAACTTAAAGCAAAAGATTGTAAAAGCCAATGAAGATCTGGCTAGCCATGAATATCCTTTCAGAGTACAATAAATTTACTATTTTAGGGCTTCAAATGAGGTCCTATTTTTTTACAATATTATTTAGTTTTTTCTCACTAATTTGTTTTAGTCAGAATTATGATTCTAAAAGCAATTCACTAGGGGGAGTTGGACTTACTAAAACTTCTGTTTGGAGCAATTTTACAAACCAAGCTGGACTTGCAGAAATTAATCAGATTTCAATTGGGGTAGGAACTGAAAACTCTTTTGGCATAAAAGAACTCAGTACACATACTGCTGTTTTTGCTCTTCCGGTAAATGGAGGTGTATTTGGATTAAACATAGCTTATACTGGTTTCGAATTATACAATGAAAGTAAGATTGGACTAGCTTTTGCAAAAAAACTAAGTGATGGATTTAATATTGGGGTTCAAATAGATTATTTAGGTGTGTATGTAGATGAAAGCACTAATAATCGTAATAACTTCACTTTTGAAATAGGGGCTCAGAAAAGGTTAATGCGAGAGTTAACGCTTGGAGCTCATATTTTTAATCCTATTGGAGTAAAATTAAATGAGCAGGAAAATATTCCATCTATCTTCAAACTAGGATTACGCTATGATGCTAATGATAAAGTTGCTATTTTTACAGAAGGAGAATTAGAAAGCGAACAAAATGCTAAACTTAAAATCGGATTAGAATACAAGATTATTAAACAAATACAATTAAGAACTGGCTTCAGTACTAATCCTGCCAAAAATTCCTTTGGAATTGGATACACACTTAATAAGATACAACTTGATATAGCGGTAAACCGACATCAACTTTTGGGTTATTCCCCACAGTTCTCAGTAAGTAGTACTTTTTAGCATGAAACGGCTTTTAATATTTTGCTTTCTTTCAGTAATAGCACTGCTAAGTTTTGGACAAGACAATAATCAATTATTAGAAGAAATTGTGGAGCAAATTGCAGAGGAGAATGATGAGGAGTTAGATTATGGCGAACTATATGAAGCACTTTATTATTTTGCTGAAAACCCTATAAACCTGAATAAAACTACAAAGGAGGAGTTAAGAGAATTATACTTTCTGAATGCTTATCAAATTGATAAATTATTAGTACATATTGAAAATAATGGGAAACTCCTCTCCTATTTGGAATTGCAAACAATTGCTGGGTTTGATGTGCAAACAATTCAGAACTTGTTGCCATTTATCAGTATTACACCAAAAGTCACAAGTAAGCAACTTTTTGCAAACATCAATCAATATATAATTATTCGTGATCAGTTTTATTTGCAAGAACAAAAAGGCTATATCCCTGATGAAGATGATGAAATTCACTACTTAGGAAATGCGCACAGAACTTACTTTAAGTATCGTTTAAAAAATAACTTCTTACAAGCAGGAATTACAGCAGAAAAAGATGCTGGAGAGAATTTCCTAGGAGAAAGACAGCCTTATGGTTTTGACTTTTACTCAGCTCATTTGCAAGCTAAAAATATTGGAAAAATAAAAAATGTAATTATTGGAGACTATCAAATGAATTTCGGGCAAGGAGTTGTAATGCAATCAGGAATGAGTTTTGGGAAATCATCAGAGGTAATTAATATTCAGAAAAGTGGAAATTTGATAAAAGCACACACTGCTGCTGCAGAAAATTTATTTTTCAGAGGAAGTGCAATACAAATAGAACCTATCAAAGATTTAGATGTTATTGCTTTTATATCCTCACATAAAGTAGATGCAAATATTACTGATACACTAGAAAATGAAGAAATTGCTTTTTCCTCTATTCAAGGGACAGGAATGCACAGAACAGAGAGCGAGCTTTTAGATAAAAATGTGATTTTGCAAAATCATTTTGGAATGCACGCCAACTATAATCTGAAGAATCTCAATCTTGGAATTTCCTATTATAAAACTAAAGTTAAAGGCTTTTATGATAAGAATATTTACCCTTATAATAAGTTTGATTTTAATGGAACTACTAATCAAAATCTTGGTATAGATTATCAATATTTATACAGAAATATGAACTTTTTTGGAGAAATAGGAAGGAGTGAGAATGGAGGGATTGCACATGTAAATGGAATAATGATGGGCTTAGACAAAACAATTTCTGCATCCTTACTTTACAGAGATTACTCCAAAGATTACCAAAGTGAATACGCTAATGCCTTTGGAGAAAGAAGTTCCCAGAATGAAAAAGGTCTTTATTTTGGCTTAGAATTTACCCCGAACCATAAATTTAAAATTAAAGGATATGCTGATAATTATGAGTTTCCTTGGCTTAGATTTGGAGTAGATGCACCAAGCAAAGGAAATGATTATTTATTGCAAGCTGATTACAAAATCAGTAGAGCAATTAAAATGTATGTTCGATTTAAATCAGAAACTAAGGAAGA
>CAJWUS010000031.1 GCA_913047525.1 uncultured Flavobacteriales bacterium
TAAAACAAGTAATATGAGCTACTCTACTTGCTTCAGTTTCCAAAACATCTGGCTCGGAAATGAAAACGCTATCTACTACTCTGCAGCCCAATTGGTCTTCTACTATTACATAATAAGAACCGAAAAGTAATCCTGAATTGGTATCAGGCTGAGAAATTCCTTGATGTCCATTACTCCAATCGTAAGAGTGAGATAAAATACCTCCAGTACTTATAATACTAACTGCTCCATCATTTCCGCCATGGCAACTTACATTCTGAATGATAGTGATACTGTCCTGAATTAATGGGTTTTCATAAATTGTTATGGTATCTTCAATAATACAACCCCAATCATCCATTACATGAACTGTATGCAATCCTGCAGCAAAATTATAAACAACAGGAGAGCTTACTGCTACATCATCCCAAATAAATGAATAAACAGGCTCACCTCCATTTACGATTACCTCAACTGCTCCTGTACTATCACCATAACAATTCACATCTCGTATTTTATTTAAAGTAGAAGTAAGCGCTATAGCTGGTTCACTTACTACATTGGAATAACTTTCAAAACAACCAGCATTATCATAAATATGTAATTCATAACTTCCAGTTGGAAGATTCTTTAAGCTGTCTCTTGTAATATTCACTGGATGAGATGCCGCTTGCAAAGTATCAGGACCACTTAGCCAATAGTAAGAATAAGGCGCATAACTTCCACCAGCTGTAGCAACAATATAACCAGTGCTATCTCCTTTACATGCTACATCCATTATTTGAATTGAAGCCATAAGAGGTGTTTGTGGCTGAACTACATTAATAGTGGTAAAAGTATCACAACCAAGCGCATCTGTGATTTCTACAAAATAAGAACCAGCATGCAAATCCGTCACGCTAGCATTGTTAGAAAAAGAAACTTGTGCGGCATTGTACCACTCAAAGCTATAAGGTGTTGTTCCTCCTGCCCCCCAAGCATTGGCTACTCCATTGGAATCGCCATAACATATAGCAACCGAATCGGAAGTGATAACTTGTAAAGGATAGCCAGGTCCAACTAAAGTTAGTGGACCGGTATCAAAACAATTATTACCATCAATAACTGTAATATTATATGAGCCTACTGGAAGGTTAATAAACAGAGAATCAAAAGGAGGTGGATTTGGGTTTAAATTACCATTGATATAATAAGAATAAGGCGGTATTCCTCCTGAAGGATAAACAGCAATTTGACCATCATGACCATCCCAACAGCTTACATTTTGAGCATTTACAGTATAACTAAGTACACCTACATTATAATCTACCAAAACAGAATCTGTTAGAGTACAACCATTCTGAGTGGTAATAGTGAGAGTGTACATAGTTGAAACTGATGGTGTAGCCCAAGGATGTATTATTGTGGGGTCATTTAGGCCAATTGTTGGCATCCATGAGTAGGTTAAGTTATTACCTCCAACTACTGTAGCATTAGACATAAGTACACTATCACAGGTAAAATAGTCATTTCCTGTATTTAATATTATAGCGGCTAAAGTATCTGATGGTGGAGACATTCCAGCACAATCAGAAGAAGTTGTCATATAATAAAACATTGGCGTTATATTAGCGTTTACACCTTGATGCGCGAAATTATCTATTGGATAATACATGGAATCAACTAAAGAAAAAGGACCTGAAGAATTAGTTGCAGAAAATACATGATACGTGGTAGAGGGATTTGCTCCAGGGAGATGATTCCATGTAAGTAAAACATCACCATTATTATCAACAGTAGCACAATTCACATCTGGCGATACACTTGATGGTGCCTGAATTACTTCAATCGTAATTGTAGCAAACCGAATAGCTGGCGCAGGACAAAAATCATCCACTACCTTTATTGCAAAAGTATAAAGATTAGAAGTTGTATTACAGCCTGCGTTTGAAGCAATGTGATAGCAAGATGTTTGCCAATTAAACACTCCTGAAACAACTGAAGGAGCCGTAAATGGCGGAGTAATACCCATCCCATTATTAAAGGTAGCGCATGGTGGATTTGCGCATAATGTAGTTGTAACAAAATCTGCAGCAAACTGTCCTCCTGATGCTTCCATTGTTAAATCTTGAGGAGAACCATTTGCATAAATATTACTATCCGTACCTAAAATATTAAAATTAACTAAAGTTCCGGCTGTCACTGATAAAAAGTAAGATGAACCAGGAAAAGGTGGCTGAACAAATGGAGGCGTATTAGGACTCCCAGATGCTAAAGGAGGGCAACTTAAAAGTACGACTTGGATTTCCCTGAAAACCTCAGCTACTAATTGCCCACACTTAAAAGCCGATACCCTTACACAAGTAACAAAATTACCAGAAGTATTAGAAAAATAACTAATCTCTCCGTTAACTGAATTTAAATTAGGATTTCCAGGTATAGGAGAATTGGTTGAATAAGGTGCAGAAAAAGGCAAAGTAGCAGGAGTTACAGGATTGTAAACACCATCATCTAATACATCAGCCCACTCATACACTAAACTATCCAACTCTGGATCAGAAGCATTATGGCTATATGAGAAAGGATAGCCAATACAAATAATGGTTTTTGGTTGCTCGTTAAACTGAGGGGAAGAATCAAAACATGGTGATGTATTTTGCTGTACTCCAGTAGTAACTGGTGTGTAAGGATACATTACTGCCCTTAAAGTAAAACCTTCATTGGCAAAACCATTGGTAATTGCTCCATTTCTACAACACTCATCCCAAGTAAAATGCCAACCACCTACTGGAGGAAGACCCGGAAGATTTATAGGTAAAGATTCATACACATATTCTTCAACCGAACCTTGTTGAGGATTTATACAAGACATTTGCGCATTTCCACTATTTAAAGGATCGCAGGACGGAGAAATATCTAAAGGATATCCAGGAAGTAAATCTACATTTATAGAGAAAATAATAGGGTGATTATGAACTTGTATTGATTGTGTTGTACCCGATATAGCTATACCATTACAATCTCTATATACTTTTAATCTAAAAACATATAATCCAGAGTTCACTCCTGTTTTGATACACTCCCAAGTAATTTCTCCCCCCATTAAGTGAGATGCCTTTGCAGGAGCAAAGCTAATGAGTGCTATTATTACTACTAAAAATATTTTTTTCATCATCTATAATTTTTTGCAAAGTTATTATTTATTAAAATCTTAATCTTACTTATCTAATTTATTTTTTCAATTTCTTAGCCGTTCAATTATCTTAAAAGTGTAATATCTCCCTGCTGCTGGTATAGATAACCATCTATTCCATTTGCTTTTAAGTAGAAATAATAAACTCCATCAGGAGCATCATCATCATTATAGGTTTTTCCGTTCCAACTTCCATTTGGAGAATCCCAATGGTATATTTTCTCTCCCCACCTATTATAAATTTCAACATACATGCTAGATAAACTCCATCCACCAAAATCAAATATATCATTCACACCATCATCATTTGGGGAGAAAACATTAAACACATCTAAGCCCTGCACATCAATGGTAACGAAAGTAGTATCATTACAAAGCTGACTTAATAGAGAATTTCCAGCCACAAGCATAATTTCGTATTGTCCTTGTTTGTTATAACTATGTATTGGCATATCATTAATACTTAAGATCTCCTGATTCCCATCATCATAATCCCAGATAAAAACATCCGATCCTTGACTATTATTCGTTAAATTGATGGTAAAAGTTTCTTTACCACTTATATTATCAGAATCAAAATCTGCAATTACTTGATTTGGTTCTGCTATTCCAATAACAGAATCTTTAAGGCAATTATTTGAATCCGTAATACTTAGTAAATATTGAGTAGCCGATAAGTTGTCAAAAGTTAAAATAGTAGTTTGATTTGCATTTCCTTGTGCAATAGTATTTCCGTTCTCTGATAAATTGTAATCATATGGAGAGGTTCCGCTAATTAAAAATAGCTCCAAAATTCCATCATCTGAACCAAAACAAGTGGAATTGATATGATTATTTACATTGATTTTGATTTCACCTGGCTCTCCTATTTTTACTGCTTTCAGAGTATCGGATGGGCAACCATTAGCATCTATTGCCCAGATGTAATAATCAGAGGCCGATAAGCCAGTTAATATTGACACATAATTCATGGTGGTTTGGCCTTGCCCATCTTTTACAAAAAGTTTATTATAAGGCACTGTTCCTCCACTAGCGGTTAAGGTTAATTCACCCAAAGCATCTCCAAAACAAGGGTTTGGAATGTTGGATAAAATTTGTATTAAGAATTCATCAGGGTGTAGAATATTAATCGTGTCTTCAATTGGGCCACAATTAAAACTATCGTTTATTGTAATAATATAACTTCCTGAAGTCAGCGCATCTTTATCTACTCCAGTCCCCCAATCCACAGTGTAAGGCGGCATACCTCCTTGCACACTAATAGTTGCGCTTCCATCTGCAGAATCATGACAAGATGCATGAGCAGTAACAACTGCATTGGAAGTAAGTGGCAATGTTAATTCTACAATTGAAAGAGAATCTACTTTAATACAACCTTGAGCATCTGTTACGCTAACGGTATGCATCCCAACTGATAGACTAGAAGCAATATTACCTAAACTACCAGAAGGATCCCATAAATATTGATAAGGAGAATATCCTCCCTCAGCATGAACTTCTATATATCCAGTTGTCTCATCATAACATTTCACATGATTAGTATCGTCCCAAAAAATTATAATTTCGGTAGCTTGTGATATAATAATAGAATCGTAAACCGAACAGCCAAAAACATCCCGAACTTCAATATTATAATTACCTACAGGAAGATTTGTAAAAATAGAATCGGTAGTAAAAATAAGGCCACTATCTACAGAATAAGAATATGCGGCTTCCCCACTTTTAATATTAATAAAAATGCTTGCTGTAGCTGCGCCATAACATAATACACTATCTGCAATTATGGTGTCTAAAATTAGTGGATTCAAAGCATTAAGCGCATCCACTTTTGCAGAATCAGCATGTATCCAATCAGGTTGCCCAATGCATCCATTAGAATCTACAACAAAAAGAGTTAGGGTATCAAAAGTTAAATTTGGGATCGTATCGCCAAAACCTGAATCTGTTGCACCAGAAGTGCCAATCCAACTCCAATTAAAAGGAGTTGTTCCTCCCTGATAATTCATGTAAAATTCTCCATCATGAGAAACCCCTTTACATGTTTCTGGCTTAAAACCATCAATTACTTTGATGTTATAAAACAATTCTGCTGGCTGGCTGACATTAATACTGTCATAAACAGTTAAACAATTTTGGGTGTCGGAAATAATAACAGAATATTGCGCATTGCTTAAACTATCGACAAGCATAGTAGAATATCCGTTACTCCAAAGATAGGAATATGGAGAATAACCTCCATGAGCATACACTATTGCAGTTCCATCACTATATCCAAAACAAGTCACATTTGTTGTAATTATAGAATCAATATAAAGTGTGGAGTCAGGAATAAAAACAGTGTCAATTACTTTACAAGCATTAGCATCAAAAAGAGTAACCTCAAAGGAATCTGTGCAAAGTCCACTAAAAGTAGAATCGCTTCCAATCGGCCCATAAGGAATAGTATTGCCATAATCTAAAATAGAATAATAATAAGGTGGAATACCGCCAGTTGGAGCAGATAACAAAGTAATTTCACCATCACAAGGTAAATTGGTTGAGCATCTTACTTCTTTCATTGCAATACCATTTTGTATAAGAGGAGTCTGAGGGTCAATCACCTTAGCTGAAGAAGAGTCAATACAATTTCCAATATTGGAAGTAGCTATCACTCCATAAGAGCCAGGGATTAAGCCGTTGAAATATATTCCTGTATCTATCGGAATATAATAAGGAGGCGAAATGGTATATCGCCAAAGTGTGTAGGAATAGCATGAATCCGGATAAAGCACCCGAAAAGTTCCATTAGTATCTCCATGACAAACAATATCTGTAATATGAACAGACATATCAATATCAGGTATTGAATCTGCAGAAACAGAAACATTTGTCAAAGTTGTATCGCAACCATTGGTATCTTTCACTACAACATAATAATTCCCAGCGGTTAAATTTGTAAGAATGGAATCGGGAAAAAAAGTGTTCCCAGTATCAATAGAGTAAGTTAAAGTACTTCCGACATTCATAGTATCTATATCTAAAATAATCCTACCATCATGGCCACAGCAACTTTCATCAATAGTTGCGACTGAATTCACAACAAAATTTGATGTGCTACAAGGGGGATTTGACAAATTGATAGTAACAGTTTCAATTATCTCACATCCATGTGTGTCAATAACTGTTAAAATATAATTACCTGTACATAAATTATTAATATTCTGATTATTAGAGGTAAAACCTGAAGGCCCCGTCCATAAATAATTATAGGGTGGCATACCTCCTGAAACAAATACACTTATTGAGCCATCACAAGTTCCTAGAGCACTTTCATCAACAGAAATCGTAGGTGAAGAAAATAATAACAATGGAGGTTGAGTTACGGTAATATAGGCTGTATCTGCACAACCGAGAGAATCGGTTATTACAACTCTATAGTCAGTAAAAAGTGAATCAGTCAAACTTGCAGGAGTAGAAGTAAAAGTTGCAGTATCATAAGTAGTTTGTTGACTTAAAGGCAGCCACATACCTCCAAGTATTGGTGACCAATATTCTAATAAGTAACCATACCAACCTCCGCCACCTTGAGAAATGGCTTGCAAGGTGGCAAGATCTCCATTACACATAATTGTATCGGTTATACTTAATGTAACTGTACACTGTGCTCTAACACCAACCGAACTTAAAAATAAAACAAAAAATAGTAATCGTTTTCCCATCCTAAACTTTTACTTTATAAAATTAACTGACAAATATACAAAACTTTCCTGATTTTTGGGTTTTTATCTTCTCTAAAAAGTTATTTTTGATTTTCCTTATTTTTCGTAAATGACTAACTATTTAAAGCAACTTAACCAATCGCAAATGCAAGCAGTTAGCAATCTGCAAGGACCTATGATGGTTATTGCAGGACCAGGTTCTGGTAAAACCAGAGTGCTTACCTATAGAATTGCACACCTAATAAAATCAGGAACTGACGCCTTTAATATATTAGCTTTGACATTCACCAATAAAGCAGCAAAAGAAATGCGAAACAGGATAGAAACAATTGTTGAAAGCCATGAAGCTCAGAATTTATGGATGGGCACTTTTCATTCTGTATTTTCCAAAATGTTGCGCATAGAGGCGGAGAAAATAAACTACACTTCCAATTTTACCATTTACGATACGATCGACTCTAAAGACTTGATAAAAAGCATTATCAAAGAAATGGGATTGGATAAAGATATTTACAAAACCAGACTTATTCAAAACAGAATTTCATCACTAAAAAACAATTTCATTAGACCAGAAGATTATGAAAATTCACCTGAGCTTTTGCAAACTGACAAAATTGCAAGGCGTACTGCTTTTGGTAATATTTACCAAAAATACATGCAAAGATGTTTCAAGTCTTGCGCTATGGATTTTGATGATTTGCTACTTAATACCTATCATTTGCTCAATGAATTTCCGGATGTTTTGTACAAATACCAAAACAAATTCCAATACATTTTGGTGGATGAATACCAAGACACTAACCATGTGCAATACCTCATTATTAAAAAATTGGCAGCCATGAACGAGAACATTTGTGTAGTGGGAGATGATGCTCAAAGCATCTACTCATTTAGGGGGGCAAACATCCAGAATATCCTCAACTTTAAAGTAGATTATCCAGATTTTAAAACATTCAAATTAGAGCAGAATTACCGTTCTACTTCCAATATTGTGAGTTTGGCAAATAGTTTAATCACCCACAACAAAAAGCAAATAGCGAAAAAGGTATGGACCAAAAACCAAGAAGGCGAAAAAACCATTGTTTGCAAAACACTTAACGACAATGAGGAGGGGCGAATTGTTGCCAATACCATAGACGAACTGCATTTCAAGGAAAATGCAAATTGGAAAGATTTTGCTGTTTTATATAGAACCAATGCTCAAAGCAGAGCTTTAGAAGAGTCGCTTAGAAAGAAAAATATTACTTACAAAATTTATGGCGGATTGTCTTTTTATGCACGAAAAGAAGTGAAAGATGTTTTGGCCTATTTCAGGATGTGCATCAACCCAAAAGATGAAGAAGCCCTAAAGAGAATCATCAACTATCCTACAAGAGGACTTGGCGTTACCACTTTGCAAAAACTAATCATTGCAGCCAACAAGCAGGATGTAAGTATTTGGGAAGTAATAAGTAATTTGGAAAAATATGAGCTAAAAATAAACAAAGGAACAGCCGAAAAACTTTCACAATTCGCAACTTTAATAAACAGCTATATAGTGCAAAAGGATAATCTAGACGCTTACACTTTGGCAGAGCAAATCGCCAAAACATCAGGGGTGTTTTACGGTCTGTATAACGACAAAACCGTGGAAGGCGTAAGCAGGTTCGAGAATTTGCAAGAGCTTTTAAACGGCATAAAAGATTTTAGCGAAAAGGAGGGCGAGGAGAATAATACACTTGAATATTTTATGCAAGATATTGCCCTTTTGACAGATGCCGATAACGAAAAAGAAGACGACCATAATAAAGTTATACTCATGACAATTCATGCGGCAAAGGGCTTAGAATTCCCTTATATTTTTGTGGTAGGATTGGAGGAAAATTTATTTCCGTCCATGATGGCAATGGATTGTAGAGAAGGATTGGAGGAGGAAAGGAGACTTTTTTATGTGGCCATTACAAGGGCCGAAAAAAGATTGTTTCTGTCCTACGCTTTAAGCCGATTTAAATGGGGACAATACACTGATTGTGAACCAAGCAGATTTTTGAAAGAATTAAATAAGACATTTACAAAGCAGAGCGAAATCGCTTTAACCCAAAAAAAGAAAAATCATAATCCCTATCAAATTTTTGCCAAAACAAAAACCCAAAAAAAGAAATCCAACTTCATCCCCAAGAACTTAAAAAGAGTAAGTGCTATCAATGCAGATGTAACCCCTACTAAAACTGAGCATCTGCAAGTAGGACTAAAAGTGAAACATAGCCGATTTGGCAGTGGGAAAATACTCAAAATTGAAGGAGAATACGCTAACAAAAAAGCAATTATTTTCTTTGAAGCAGTAGGGCAAAAAATGCTTCTTCTGAAATTTGCCAAACTCGAGATTGAAAAATAGTTTATCAGCTAATTTTTGAAAAACTATACTAACCCAAAATCTTCCTTGCCCTGTTTCTGTCAATAAAGAGTTGTTCTTTAAGGCAAGCTAAATTTTCAAATTTTCGTTCATTTCTTATTCGTTTTACAAATCTTATTTCTATTATATGTCCGTAAATATCTTTACTGAAATTAAAAATATTTACTTCCAAGCTTTTAGAATTATCTCCAATAGTTGGCTTTTGACCAATATTCATCATTCCTTTATACCACCTGCCTTCCGTGAAAACTTTTACAGCATAAACCCCATCAGCAGGATATATTTTCCATTTATTTTCCACTTCAATATTAGCAGTAGGGAACCCAATTGTTTTACCAACTGAATTTCCATTTATTACTTTCCCGTTTAGCAAAAACGAATAGCCTAGATATTGCTTTACTTTTACCATCTTTCCTTTTTCTATCAACTGCCGAATTTTAGTAGAACTAATCGCTACATCTTCAAAAAGCTGAGGGTCAATCTTTTCTATTTTGAAATCGTATAATTCTGCTAATGTGGTTATCTCTTCAATGGATCCTTCTCGGTTTCTACCAAAATGATGATCATGGCCAATAACCAAAGTATGCACTTTTAGTTTTTCAACCAAAATATCTCGTACAAAATTAGCTGGTTTTATCCTAGAAAATTTTTTTGTAAACTCATGCACTACCAAATTATCAAGCCCTATTTTATCTAATAATACTATTTTTTCATCAAGCGTATTTATCAACCTCATGTCTTGATCATCCTTATGTAACACATGTCTTGGATGTGGAAAAAAAGTAAGTAAGGTGCTTCCTCCTTTTATTTTTTTGGCTATTTCATTTAGTCGGTTTAGTATAACTTGATGACCTAAATGCACGCCATCAAAAGTTCCGATTGTAATTACTGTATTTATTTCTGAGGGGAAATTCTCAATTGACCGATATACTTTCACTTATTTTTGTGTTTTTTTATGTTGAAAAAGTGTTCAAAATTAACAATTAATTTATTCTTACTTTATTGATGTCAAAACAAATTAAAAATAATAAATTTGCAGCCGAAAAAATCGATTTAAAAAAGAGCACTTAATAACAAAATTCAAAAAAAGCCATGTCAGAAAATACAGGAAAAGTTTCACAAATTATTGGTCCGGTAATAGATGTAACCTTTGAGAATAACGAACAGGGGTTGCCAGATATTTATGATTCATTAGTAATCAAAAAAGAAAATGGAGATGATTTAGTTTTGGAATGCCAACAACACATTGGAGAAGATACAGTTCGTACAATCTCAATGGATTCAACAGATGGTATAAGTAGAGGAACTACAGTAATTGCAACTGGAGCTCCAATAAAAATGCCAGTTGGAGAAAATATTAAAGGAAGACTATTTAATGTGATTGGAGATGCAATTGATGGTATGGAAAACTTAGATAAATCAGATGGTATGGCAATCCATAGAGAAGCGCCAAAATTTGAGGATTTATCAACTTCCACTGAAGTTCTTTTTACAGGAATTAAAGTAATCGATTTAATTGAACCATACGCAAAGGGCGGAAAAATTGGACTTTTTGGTGGTGCTGGTGTTGGTAAAACAGTTACTATCATGGAGTTGATTAATAATATCGCAAAAGCATATTCTGGCCTTTCTGTTTTTGCTGGTGTTGGGGAAAGAACTCGAGAAGGAAACGAATTGTTAAGAGAAATGATCGAGTCAAATGTTATTAAATATGGTGATAAATTTGTGCATTCAATGGAAAATGGAAAATGGAATTTAAATGATATTGACCGAGAAGCGTTAAGCCAATCGCAAGCTACTTTAGTGTTTGGACAAATGAACGAGCCACCTGGGGCAAGAGCAAGAGTTGCACTTTCTGGATTAACCATTGCTGAGTATTTTAGAGACCGAGATGACAATGCTGGTGGAAACGATATTCTATTTTTTATGGATAATATCTTCCGATTCACACAAGCTGGTTCTGAAGTGTCTGCACTGCTTGGAAGAATGCCTTCTGCTGTGGGGTATCAGCCAACATTAGCAACTGAAATGGGAACTATGCAAGAGAGAATTACTTCTACAAAAAAAGGGTCTATTACTTCTGTGCAAGCAGTATATGTTCCTGCTGATGATTTAACTGATCCTGCTCCTGCTACTACTTTTTCTCACTTGGATGCGACAACAGTACTTTCAAGGAAAATTGCTGAGCTTGGTATTTATCCAGCTGTGGATCCTTTGGATTCCACTTCTAGAATTCTCACTCCTGATGTAGTTGGAGAAGAGCACTATAAATGTGCACAAGATGTAAAAGAGATTTTGCAGAAATACAAAGAATTGCAAGACATTATTGCTATTTTGGGTATGGATGAATTATCGGAAGAAGATAAATTAGCTGTGCATAGGGCAAGAAGAATTCAAAGATTCTTATCTCAACCATTCCATGTAGCTGAAGCATTTACAGGATTAAAAGGAGTCCTTGTTGATATTCAAGACACCATTAAAGGATTTAATATGATACTAAATGGAGAGGTTGATAAATATCCGGAAGCTGCTTTTAATCTTGTTGGCACAATTGAAGAAGCGATTGAAAAAGGAGAGAAAATGATAGCAGAAGCAAAATAATACAGGATGATCTTAGAAATAATAACCCCAGAGAAAAAAGCATTTGAAGGAGAGGTTACTTCTGTAA